>NZ_PIZL01000011.1:0-34428 GCF_002835515.1 Vibrio sp. vnigr-6D03 | reverse complement strand
ACACCCTGGAGGGGTTCCCGAGTGGCCAAAGGGAGCAGACTGTAAATCTGCCGGCACTGCCTTCGATGGTTCGAATCCGTCCCCCTCCACCATATTTAATCTGTTGTTTATTCCTTTTAAACATCAGACAGCTTGATCGATGCGTTGGGAAATCATCTTTTAAGTTTGCTCTTAGAAGCATAAAAAACACCCTGGAGGGGTTCCCGAGTGGCCAAAGGGAGCAGACTGTAAATCTGCCGGCACTGCCTTCGATGGTTCGAATCCGTCCCCCTCCACCATATAAAATAAAAAACCAGCTCATTGAGCTGGTTTTTTATTACCTGAATCTTGAGTATTTCTCTAATCTCTGCCGTGAGGGCTATCCAAATCCAATGTAGGTCCTTTTGGTACCACTTGAGTTGGGTTAATCCCGGTATGGCTGAAGTAATAATGCCTTTTTATGTGTTCAAAATTAGTGGTTTCTTTAACACCGTCAACTTGATACAGCTCTTTCAAATACCCTTGAATATTTGGGTAATCCGCGATGCGTTTCTTATTACATTTGAAATGCCCTACGTATACCGCATCGAAACGAACCAGTGTGGTAAACAAGCGCCAGTCAGCTTCTGTAATCTGAGAACCCGCTAAATAGCGTTGAGAGGCTAACTGCTCTTCAACAGTATCCAACGCATCAAATAGCTGATCATACGCTTCTTCATAAGCTTCTTGCGTTGTTGCAAAGCCACAGCGATAAACACCATTGTTGATGTTTGGATAAACAAATTCGTTCCACTTCTCTATTTCTTTACGAAGCGACTCAGGGTAATAGTCGTCATTATTACCTGTTAGTGTATTAAACTCGCTGTTAAACATTCTGATAATTTCAGAAGATTCATTGCTAACAATGGTTTTGGTTTTCTTATCCCAAAGTACAGGGACAGTCACTCTTCCCGTATAGTCATTTTTAGCTTGCGTGTACACTTGATGCATTCGAGTAAAACTGAACAACTCTTCTGGCTGATCAAACTGCCAACCTTCAGAAAGCATATCAGCACTCACTACGGATACCGAGATGTGTTCCTCTAAGCCTTTAAGCTTTCGAAAAACTAACGTTCGATGCGCCCAAGGACAAGCTAACGAGACGTATAGGTGATAACGTCCCGACTCGGGCTGAAATTCGGCATTTGGTTTGTCTTCGATCCAATGGCGAAAACCCGCGTCTTCGCGAACAAATTTTCCATTGCTTGCTTTTGTGTCATACCAAACATCATGCCAAACGCCTTCAACTAACTTACCCATGTTTTTGTCCTTCTCTGACGGTTTTCATTTTTGAACATAGTCAACTCAACACAAAAGTCATTTATCAAAACCTTTAGGGTCTGGTTGATTAGGGGTTTAGTTTACGTATGCCTGATGTAGAAACGACCACTGTGTACCGTTCAACTTCATCGAAATATTTGAATAAGCAGCCGTACAACTTCAAAAATAGGGACTACAAATAAGGGCCGACAAAAAGTCAGCCCTTAGATATTTTGTTGACCGCAGATACATTTAATCTGGGATTGGAGAGCCAATACTCGAGCAATCGGCAATGAACTCGGCTTTAGGGTGGCGATTCAAAATGTCTTCAACTCGGTGTGCTTGATCGCGCTCAACATCGATAACAATAACCACGTCGCCATCATCAAGGTGTTGATTAAACAAACTCATAAAGTAATTGTCGAACGAACCACCAGTCATCTTCACGATAACAGTTGTAGTAATGGCGATGATGCAAATCAACGCAAACGGAACAAAACTGGAAGAAGCAAACAAGTTGGTGAAGAACGTTAGAAAAAGGATAAGGACGCCAGCGGCGACCGCTCCAGCTATCAAGGCCTTTTGTGTGCCTGAAATGATATGAGCCGTCTCAAGGGATGCACCACCATGCAAGTGATGAGTGTTAATCCCATTATCATCCCGACTTAATACATAGAAATGGTGATCATCAATTCCATTTGCGTGTACTTCATCAGAGATTTCTTCTGCATCGTCTAAATCTTTAGTGATGTAATACAGTCTTTTCATATGAGCCTCCAGCGCACTGAATAAAGCGTATTCATGCTTAACTAATAGTACATTCTTACTCTCAAATAAACTTTTGTAAAACATTTTATTTACATCTTGTTTACATTTGAATATTGATGCAACGAATAATACGTAATTTTTTAGTCTGGAATACACGCTTTGAGATTGAAATATCGGACAAATTTAGGCTGTAAGAAGAGGAAGAGTTGGATAAAAAGAAGGCTAATATTTTTTGCACAAAAAAAGCGCGGTCCACAAAGGCACCGCGCTTAAGCCTGTCACAGGCTGAATTTAGTTAACCATAAAACAAGAAACGGCATGTACGTCGTCTCCCGTAATTTCAGGCTTTTTCTGCGAACATGCTTCCGTCGCTTCAGGGCAACGCGTACGGAAGACACAACCTGAAGGTGGGTTCATTGGAGAAGGTAGATCGCCCTCAAGCATATCTATCTTCTTCACACGTTCGAGCTCTGGATCAGGGATAGGTACCGCAGACATCAGTGCACGCGTATATGGATGCTTTGGTTCCGCAAACAACGCTTTAGATTCACCAAGCTCAACGGCATTACCCAGGTACATAACCAACACACGGTCAGAGATGTGCTTAACAACAGAAAGGTCGTGGGCAATGAAAACCAAACTTAACCCAAGCTCTTTCTGCAGCTCTTTCAACAAGTTAACAACCTGTGCCTGAATGGAAACATCGAGTGCTGATACAGGCTCATCACAAATGATCATTCTAGGGCGAAGAATTAGTGCACGAGCAATACCGATACGCTGACACTGACCGCCGGAAAATTCGTGCGGGTAGCGGTTGATTACGTTCGGTAGCAGACCCACTTTCGTCATCATTTCGCGAACACGCTCTTTGACTTCATTCGCTGATAGCTCTGGATAAAATGTTTCCAGTGGCTCAGCAATGATGTCTCCAATTGTCATACGCGGGTTCAATGACGCCAAGGGATCCTGGAATATCATTTGGATTTCTTTACGCGTATTACGTCGCTGAACGTTTTGCATTTTGGTTAAGTCTTGCCCTAACCATACCACCTCACCCTCGGTCGCTTCGACTAAGCCTATCACGGCACGAGCAAAGGTGGATTTGCCACAACCCGATTCCCCTACCACACCGAGCGTTTCACCTTCATAAAGGCGAATGTTAACGCCATCAACAGCTTTCAGAGGAGTAGGCTTTGTCCAAGGCCATGCAGACTTGGGGGCAATGCTAAAGTGAACTTTTAAATCTTTAACATCAAGCAATAGCTTTTTTTCATCACTCATCGCTTCCAAGCCTCCCAATCAGAAAAACATGCTCTTTGACGTCCATCGCCAAAGTTAACCAGTTCAGGTGCATCAGTCATACACTTATCTGTCACACGATGACAGCGCTCTTGGTATGGGCAGCCTGGAGGCAAGCGAAGCAAGTTAGGTGGGTTTCCTGGAATCGTTGGCAAAATTTCGCCTTCGGTATCCAAACGCGGAATGGCTTTTAACAAGCCTTCAGCATAAGGATGACTAGGATTATAAAAGATTTCATTTACTGAACCGTACTCCATGGTACGACCCGCATACATGACAAGAACTTTGTCGCACGAGCCTGCTACTACGCCCAAATCATGAGTAATCATAATGATAGCGGTGTTGAATTCGCTCTTAAGCTCATTCAATAGGTCCATGATTTGAGCCTGAACCGTTACATCTAATGCTGTAGTAGGTTCATCTGCAATCAATAGTTTCGGACGACACAATAGCGCCATTGCGATCATAACGCGCTGTCGCATACCGCCCGAAAACTCATGTGGGTACATGGTGATACGCTTACGAGCTTCAGGGATTTTAACGGCTTCTAACATGCGAACAGACTCTTCGAATGCTTCCGCTTTACCCATGCCCTTGTGCAGCATCAACACTTCCATCAACTGATCGCTGACTTTCATGTATGGATTGAGTGATGTCATAGGGTCTTGAAAGATCATCGCTATCTGTTCTGCTCGAACGCGATTAAGTTCGCTTTCAGGCAAATTCAGAATTTCGCGACCTTCAAATTTTGCACTACCAGAGATAATGCCGTTTTTAGCAAGAAGCCCCATGATGGCGAATACAGTTTGGGATTTACCCGAGCCAGACTCGCCTACGATACCAAGGGTTTCCCCTTGGCTCAGAGTAAAATTAAGATCATTGACTGCGGTGACGATACCATCTTGCGTGGTAAATTCGACTCGCAGATCTTTAACATCTAACAAGCTCATCATTGCTTTCCTGTGTAATTTTTTAATTGCTCTAAAAGGATCCGATAATTATTTTTTTATCTATCTTTTGGATCCAGTGCGTCACGCAGGCCGTCACCGACATAGTTGAAGCAAAATAGAGTCACAACCATAAATGCGGCTGGGAACGCTAGCTGCCAAATAGCTACTTCCATTGTTTGTGAACCTTCCTGAAGCAACGCGCCCCAGCTCGTCATCGGCTCTTGTACACCAAGACCTAAGAACGATAGGAAAGATTCAGTTAGGATCATACTCGGGATAAGCAGGGTTGAATAAACCGCTACAATACCCAGTACGTTAGGCACGATATGACGAGTAATGATCTTCCAATTACTTACACCACATACATGTGCCGCTTCGATAAATTCTTTACTACGAAGACTAAGCGTTTGACCACGTACAATACGCGCCATGTCTAGCCATGCAATTGCACCAATCGCAACGAAGATAAGTACAATGTTACGACCGAAGAAGGTAACCAATACAATAACCAAGAACATAAATGGTACTGCGTACAGGATTTCTAGGATACGCATCATGATACGGTCAGTTTTACCGCCGATAAAACCTGAAGCTGCACCGTAAAGTGTACCAATCGTCACCGCGACCAATGCACCTAGTACACCTACCATCAGTGAGATTCGACCACCAATCAGTGTACGTACATATATATCGCGACCTAGGCTATCTGTACCAAACCAGTGTTCCGCATTTGGGCCAACGTGCATCGCATACCAATCGGTATCGTCGTAGGTAAAAGGAGCAAACATTGGCAGGAATATTACTGCCATTGTCATAACAAATAGGATAGCTAAGCTCACCATCGCCGCTTTGTTTCGCATAAAGCGGATTCTGGCGTCTTGCCATAAACTGCGACCTTCAACTTCTAAGTCCTTAGAGAACTTTTCAATCGCATCAAGATTTTCTTTTTTAGTCAACATATCAATCCGGTCCCTTTAGTAGCGAATTTTCGGGTCAATCATAGCTAGCAAAATATCAACAATTGCGTTGAATAGGATGAATAAGAAACCAATTAAGATGGTTACACCCATTACTAGCGAGTAGTCGCGGTTGAATGCTGCGTTTACGAATAGCTTACCAATACCTGGTAGACCAAAAATAGTTTCGATAACAACGGAACCTGTAATGATACCTACGAAAGCAGGTCCCATGTATGACACTACTGGGAGGAGAGCTGGACGCAGAGCGTGTTTAACAACAATGTAGCGATAGCTCAAACCTTTCGCACGAGCTGTGCGGATAAAGTTACTGTTCAACGTTTCGATCATGCTACCTCGCGTGATACGAGCGAATGTAGCAACATAGAGGAGTGACATGCCTATAACTGGAAGAACCAAGTATTTTAAGCTGCCATCATGCCAACCACCAGCGGGGAAAAGGTTCCAATGCAGGGAAAATAGATAGATGAGCGCGGGAGCGAGCACAAAGGATGGCATTACAACACCAAGCATTGCCGTTGACATTATGGTGTAGTCCACCCAAGTATTCTGTTTGAGTGCTGCTATTGTGCCAACGGATACCCCCATAACCACGGTAAAGATAAAGGCGATAAAACCGACTTTAGCAGATACAGGTAATGCACCGTAAATCAACTCATTAACCGAGTAATCTAGGTATTTGAATGAAGGACCAAAATCACCTTGTACAACGTTAGTTAAGTACGTGGTGTATTGTTCAAGTACTGGTTTATCCAAACCATATTTCGCTTCAATATTCGCCATTACTTCTGGTGGTAATGGTTTCTCGCTTGAAAACGGGTTCCCTGGCGCAAAGCGCATTAGAAAGAAGGATACAGTAATCAACACCAACATCGTTGGAATCGCTTCGAATATCCGTTTCATAATGAATTTAAGCATAAACTCACTCTTTCAGTCTGTGACAATGAATAATAGAAAAGACGCTGCATGTGACTCTCACATGCAGTGTCCGTGTTATTTATAATTTTATCAGCGGAGGTGATTACTTCGCTTTGATGTAGAGATCTTTAGAGTAGATCTTCTCTTCTGCGTTGTTTGATGGGAAACCACCAACGTGAGGGTTTAGCAAACGTGCACGTACATATTGGTAAATTGGAGCAATCGGCATCTCTTTAGCAATCAGATCTTCTGCTTGCACATAAAGAGCTGTACGCTCAGCGTCTGAAGTAGAGTTAAGTGCTTTGTCGATCAAAGCATCGTATTCTTTATTACCCCAGTGCTGACCAGCAGTCGTGTTCTTGCTAACCATTAGAGTTAGGAATGAAGAAGCTTCGTTGTAGTCACCACACCAACCTGCGCGTGATACTTCGAAGTCACCCTGATCTTTAGTAGATAGGTAAGTTTTCCACTCTTGGTTTTCAAGTGTTACGTTTAGACCCAACGTTTTCTTCCACATTGAACCTAACGCTACCGCAATTTTCTTGTGGTTTTCGTTAGTGTTGTAAAGAAGAGTGAACTTAAGTGGGTTGCCTTTACCGAAACCAGCTTCTTCAAGAAGACGTGCTGCTTCTGCATTACGCTCTTTCTGAGACATTTTTGCGAACTCAGGTAACTCAGGGTTGAAACCAGCTGTGATTTCAGGAGTTAGGAAGTAAGCAGGTTTTTGACCTTGAGCCAAAATAGCGTCAGTTACGATGTTACGGTCGATAGCGTAAGAAATCGCTTTACGAACACGTACGTCATCAAATGGCTTCTTCTTCGTGTTGAACGAGTAGTAGTAAGTACACAAGCTGCCTTCTACAGAAACAGACTCTGGGTACTCTTTCTTAAGACGCTTAAAGTGTTCAACAGGAAGAGCTGAAGAAGTGAAGTCCAATTCACCAGATAGGAAACGGTTCATTTCCGCTACTTGGTTTTCAATAGGAAGGAACGTCACTTGGTCAAGAACGGTTTTCTCGTTGTCCCAGTAGCTTGGGTTACGCTTAAGAACCATACGCTCATTAAGAACCCATTTGTCTACAACAAATGCACCGTTACCAACGAAGTTTTCAGGTTTTGTCCACTGATCACCATGCTTTTCGATAGTGCCTCTGTGAACAGCCTTAGTTGTAGTGTGACCAGTCATCATAACAAAGTAAGGAACTGCAGTTTCCAGTTGAACCTCTAGAGTATGATCATCTAGCGCTTTAACACCCAATGTACTTTTGTCTTTTTTACCTGCAACGATATCTGCAGCGTTAACCATCTTGGTGTATTCCATGTACCAAGCATATGGAGAAGCGGTCGCTGGATCGACAGAACGCTGCCAGCTGTAAACGAAATCTTGTGCTGTCACAGGATCGCCGTTTGACCATTTAGCATCTTTACGTAGGTGGAAAACAAAAGTTTTGTTATCAGCAGTTTCCCAGTGTGTCGCTACACCTGGAATAGTGTTGCCATCAGCATCTTGGTTTACAAGACCTTCCAATAGATCACGAATTACGTGAGATTCTGGAACACCTTGTGATTTGTGCGGGTCGATAGTTGCTACTTCAGTACCGTTACCACGAACCAGTTCCTGAACCTTCGCTAATTTTGTGCCTGCTGGAACATCAGCAGCAAGAGAGGAGAACGAAGTGGCAGCCACTGCCATACCAGCACCTAGAAGAAGTGCTTGAGTGATTTTGTTCTTATACATGCATTAAACTCCAAGTTTTTTTGATTGCATCCATGACGTCTTCTTCAGTTGCCAGAACGGAGGGCATTTAGAAAAATTTAGCGCGAAAAAAGCGTACAGCGTTTTCTAAACCTAAAGAAGATTGCGCAACACACTACCAATCATTGAAGTAATTTGCCATAAAAATGTAGTAAAAAACCGTTTAATTTTTGGGATCACAGCATTTTTCAGACAATTACTCTGATAACTTTAAAAATAGTGGTTCAAACACACTCAGATAGCGCCTGAGTCAAACATAGGAACCAAGTTGTTCTAAAAATAAGCAATATTGCAGAATCTTATACTATATTTGAACAAAAATTTAACACTATATACAAATCAAGTCGATTAGCACCCCACAAAATGCCACAAGGTTTCAACATAAATGTGACAATAGTCACTCACATTTTCAGGAGTAGTGCAAAAATTCATAAGTGCAACACAAGCATGTCAGGTTTTATAAAAAATCGAGGCACCATCACTTTTTTTGTAACGCATAAGAAACTAATTTTTACTTTTTTTATGTCGATTCAAAAGCATTTTATTTTTCTTTGTCAAAACTTTGCCTCTCATAAACACTGGCTCGGATGGTTGCAATTATGACCATCGAATCTTTCGCCTCTGCATTTTTGAGGCAGTTATTTATACAAGGAATGAGAGAAATACAATGAGACATCTAAGCTTATGCGCTATTGGTGTTGGATTAGCACTATCAGGGTCTGTAATCGCTGCACCAGCAGTTCCGACTATTGATCTTGATGGTTCTAACAACCTGCAATTTTCAAAAATTCAATTAGAGATGCAATCCTTAAAAGGGTATCACCAAATGGTGAACTATAAGGATCTTGCAGACATCACCATTAAGTTTAATCAATGGTCTGGCGTGACAGGCGACACCTACAAAATTTTCTTTGACGGCATAGAAGTAAGTTCTGGTCCAATAGCTGGTAGTACGACAACAGCGAGTTTCCAATATGGTAAAGGCGGTCGTTACTCTCTAGAGATTGCAGCATGTGATGCGACGGGTTGTTCAAAATCAGCACCTAGCGAGATTGTCGTTGCTGATACCGACGGTGCACACTTAAAACCACTTCCAATGAACGTGGACCCTAACAACAAAACGTACGCTACCGATCCAAATACTGTTGTGGGTACTTATTTTGTTGAGTGGGGTATCTACGGTCGTGATTTCACCGTGGATAATATCCCAGTCGACAACCTGACACATATTCTTTATGGCTTCATCCCAATTTGTGGTCCAAATGATTCCTTGAAGAAAGACAACCCAAGCGGTCATGGAATGTTGCAAACGCTATGTACTGGCGTTAACAACTACGAAGTTGTTGTGCACGACCCATGGGCAGCGTTTATG
Organism: Vibrio sp. vnigr-6D03; assembly: GCF_002835515.1. Classification (NCBI taxonomy): domain Bacteria; kingdom Pseudomonadati; phylum Pseudomonadota; class Gammaproteobacteria; order Vibrionales; family Vibrionaceae; genus Vibrio; species Vibrio sp. vnigr-6D03. The sequence goes on along the minus strand of NZ_PIZL01000011.1, from coordinate 25,110 downwards.
AAAGGGTTTAGCCAAGCTGGTCACCAATACGCTGATCCTATTAAAGGAAACTACGCCATGTTGATGGCGCTTAAACAGCGTAACCCGGATCTAAAAATTGTTCCTTCTATCGGTGGCTGGACACTATCCGACCCATTCCATGGATTCACTGAGAAAGCAAACCGAGATATCTTCGTTGCGTCTGTTAAGAAATTCCTTAAAACATGGAAGTTCTACGATGGCGTTGATATCGACTGGGAATTCCCAGGTGGTGGCGGTCCAAACGGCAACCTAGGTGACCCTGTTAACGACGGCCCTGCGTACGTTGCACTGATGCAAGAATTGCGCACTATGCTTAACGCGCTAGAAGCAGAGACAGGTCGTACTTACGAGCTAACTTCTGCAATCGGTGTTGGTTACGACAAACTGGAAGACGTGGATTACGCAGCCGCAGTTCAACACATGGACTACATCTTTGCGATGACTTACGACTTCTACGGTGCGTGGAGCAACTCTCCAGGTCACCAGACAGCACTTAACTGTGGTAAGTTCATGCGCCCTGGTCAGTGTGACGGAACTGGTACAGATGCTGATGGCGTACCTTACAAAGGTCCTGCATACACGACTGACAATGCAATTCAAATCCTTCTAGCTCAAGGTGTTCCTGCAAACAAACTGGTTGTTGGTACAGCGATGTACGGTCGTGGTTGGGATGGTGTAATGCCTTCAACGCTTACAGACCCTACTGATCCAATGACAGGTACTGGTACTGGTGCATTAACTGGTACAGAAGCTCAAGGTGTATGGCAAGACGGTGTTATCGACTACAAAGGCATTAAGACACACATGCTTGGCGCTAACAAGCAAGGTGTAAATGGCTATGAGTACGGATACGACGAACTAGCTGAAGCTCCTTACGTATGGAACCGTTCAAACGGTAAACTCATCACATTTGATGATGACCGTTCTGTAAAAGCAAAAGGTGCTTACGTTCGTAGCCTAGGTCTTGCAGGTCTATTCTCTTGGGAAATCGATGCGGATAACGGCGACATCCTAAATGCTATGCACGAAGGTCTTGCGACTACCGTAGGTAACCGCACTCCAGTTGCAAAAGCAGGTGCTGATGTTTCTGTTGAAGGTCCAGCAAAAGTAACGCTTGATGCAAGTGCTTCTAAAGATCTTGATGGAACAATCGCAAGCTACGCTTGGACACAAGTATCGGGTCCAGCGGTCACTATCACTAGCGCAAATGCTGCGGTAGCTTCTGTTGATTTCGCAGATGTAACGGCTACTCAAACTTACGTGTTTGAAGTAACGGTAACAGATAACGAAGGCGCAGCAGCAACTGACCGTGTCGCTGTTACTGTAAGTGCTAAAGGCGTGAACAATGCTCCAGTTGCAGCAGTTTCGGCTCCTGCACAAGTAAGCGCTGGTGCTACAGTAGTGGTTGATGCAAGTGCTTCAACTGATGCTGACAATGACACTCTAACTTACACTTGGGATGTTCCAGCAGGTCTAAATGCGACAGTTCAAGGTTCAAAAGTAACCTTTACTGCTGCTAGCTACAATGTAGACACAACATTGAACTTCACTGTATCTGTAAGTGATGGCAAAGCGTCAAGCTCTGCTCAAGCTGCGGTTCTAGTTAAGAAGAACGTTGTAGACCCAACTTGTGATGTAACAGGTATTAACGTATACCCTAACTGGCCACAAGTAGATTGGGCAGGTAACCCTAACCACGCTAAGACTGGTGACCAATTGGTTCACAACGGTGTTATCTACAAAGCAAACTGGTACACAACTTCTGTACCAGGTTCAGACGGTAGCTGGTCTACTGTTTGTACTGTAGCTAAGTAACAAATAGCTAGGTAAACAACCATGAGCTTAAGTTCTGCATAAGCTCAAAATAAAAAGAAACCGGTCAGAGAAATCTCCACTGACCGGTTTCCTTATTTTTGAATACAGAACTCTTCTAGACAACATTCTTGAAGCTGAGTTTTTGAAGGGAAAACTTTTGAAAGCTGACTTTTATAAAGTTAGGTCTTTTGTAACGTTAAGTCGCTAACGTTAGTTAACCTATTACCGCCTATCAAACCATATCAAATCAGCGGACTATTTTTGTTCCCATCGGTTAGCTGCTAATGCATCAGACTCGCGAGATTCTACCCATCTAACTGAATCCGTAGTGCGTTCCTTTTTCCAAAATGGCGCTTTGGTTTTAAGGAAATCCATCACAAACTCACAAGCATCAAACGCATCACCACGGTGCGCACTGGAAACACCAACGAATACAATTTGATCACCAATATCTAGGTCCCCTACTCTGTGAATAACAGTCATCGCTTCAATGTTCCAACGCTGTTTGGCTTGCTCACAAATATCGAGTAGGGATTTTTCAGTCATCCCTGGGTAATGTTCGAGAGACAACCCAACAACATTGTCCCCTAGATTCATATCTCTCACTTTTCCAACAAACGTAACCACAGCGCCCGCCGAAGTGCCTGTTGCCAATCGTTCATATTCATCAGAAAGAGAGAAATCATTAACCTGAACAGATACATTTGCCATTTGTTACCCCCCTGTAACAGGCGGAAAAAATGCGACCTCATCACCATGTTTCAAAGGTGAATCTAATGGGCAAAGCGTCTGATTAATAGCGACGAGTAACTTACCGGCTTCCAGTGCCAATGCCCACTTATCACCTTTTTCCTCAAGGTAAGATCGCAGTGCTTCAGCCGTTTCAAACGTCGCGTCAAGTTCGAGTTCATCTACGCCAATTAACTCACGAGTTTGAGCAAAAAATAGAACTTTTATCATTAGTCCACCTTAAAATGACCAGACTTGCCACCCGTTTTTTCAAGTAACCTGACTTGGCTGATAACCATGTCTTTTTGAACCGCTTTACACATATCGTAGATGGTTAAAGCTGCAATGGAAGCCGCTGTTAACGCTTCCATTTCTACGCCAGTTTTTCCTGCCAGTTTACAAACAGATTCAATCCTAACTTTATTTTCCGATTCAATTGCTTCGAGCTGAACTTCAACTTTAGACAAAAGTAATGGGTGACAAAGTGGAATCAGATCCCATGTTTTCTTTGCTGCTTGAATACCAGCAATACGTGCCGTAGCAAACACATCGCCTTTATGGTGTGAGCCAGAAACAATCAATTGAAGTGTTTCTGGCGACATGTGGACGAAGGCTTCTGCGCGGGCTTCTCTAACTGTGTCATTTTTTGAAGACACATCAACCATGTTTGCCTCGCCGGAAGCATTAATATGGGTAAATTGATTCATGATGCTCCTCTTATTTACTGAGGTGAGGCATAAAATTACATGGACGATGGCTGGCATCCATTTGCTGCTTAATGATCTTTGTCCATGCTGTGCGGCATGCTCCAGTTGAGCCAGGCATTGCGAAAATCACCGTGTGATTAGCAAACCCTGCAATAGCGCGGGATTGAATGGTTGACGTACCTATCTCTTCATAAGAAACCGCACGGAACAGTTCACCAAACCCTTCGACTTGCTTATCGAATAATGGAACAAGCGCTTCAGGGGTACTATCGCGAGAAGTAAATCCTGTACCACCAGTAATCATTATCGCTTGAATCGTATCGTCAGCAATCCACTTTGAGACGACAGCACGGATTTGATACATATCGTCAATAACGATGCTTTTATCAGCAAGATTATGACCAGCTTCTTGCAAGTGCTCAGCCAAATAGCCACCAGAGGTATCATTCTCTTCCGTTCGGGTATCAGAAACCGTTAAAACAGCAATGTTTGCAGGTTCAAATTTACTTTCAGCGTGCCCCATTTGCTCACCTTACGTGTTATAGATTGAAATTGTTTACTGGCGGGAATCCACCAGCGTTTAAATTATTTAGCCGCCGATAGATGCGAGGTGTGGTGTCATACCTGAGTTTCCATCGTGCAAAAAATGGCTAACAGATTTAGTTTGTAACTGCTCAGAAATGCGATTTATTAGCTCAATATCCTGATGATCGTGTTGTAATAAATCTCTTAACTCAACACCATGCTCACCGAACAAACACAAATGCAACTTACCTTTAGCCGATACTCTTAATCGGTTACAGCTTTCGCAAAAATCTTTTTCATACGGCATGATAAGCCCTATTTCCCCTTGGTAGTCAGGGTGAATAAAGACTTGGGCTGGACCGTCATTAAGCGCTTTCGGCTTGAGCAGCCAACCATTGGCAATGAGATGATTGCGAATACTGACGCCAGATTGATGGTGATGTTTAAACAACTCATCCATCTCTCCTGTTTGCATAAGCTCAATAAACCGAAGTTGAATCGATCTATCTTTTATCCAATGCAAAAACGCGGGTAACTCGCTACTGTTCAAATTTTTGAGCAGAACTGCATTCACTTTTACCTGTTCAAAGCCGACTTCAAATGCTTTATCGATCCCAGCCATGACTTGAGCGAATTTATTCTCACCAGTAATTTGATGGAACATCCTGGAGTCCAAACTATCGACGCTTACATTTATGTTGGTAAGACCAGCCTCTCTCCATTCACCAACCTGCTTCTCCATACGATACCCGTTGGTTGTAGTGGCAACCTTGCGAATACCTTGTGTTGAAGCAATCTCGTGAATGATTTCGGTAAAATCCTTACGTAAACTCGGTTCACCACCAGTAATGCGGACTTTATCCGTTCCACAACTAGCAAATGCATGAACCACACGTCGGATTTCGGGGAGAGTTAAAAAGGATGAATTACGTTGCCCCGAAGGATGTTTATATCCATCAGGTAAACAGTATGTGCATTTAAAGTTACAAACATCAGTAACTGATAAGCGCAAGTAGTAAAACTTGCGATTGAATTTATCTTCGAATTGTTGCGCCACGGAACACCTTTCCAAACACGGGAGGCTTGTTCATTTCCAAACAAACCCTTGTGACCAAATTGCCACTGGCTGACACCTCTTATTCGCTAATTTGCGAACTTAGCAGTGAAAGCTCGGAGTTATGGCAGCCACGAAAGTACGTGGCAGCGTCTTAATAAAATACTTAATATTAGTGTGGGATACCAGTCAAAATTGCAAAAACTCGGGGTTGTACAGCTTATTTGGTAGAAATTTAGCGATTCTGTAGGCAAAGTATCGAGCTATCAACACAGAATTTCTCTTATACCTCTTCGAGAGGTGTATACCCAAGTAACCTCAAGATGCAGGATTCAGAGCCGCATATTCTGGTTCAATTCAAGGAAAAGAGCGAAGTGGAATGACAAGTCATTTCCAAGTGCTTTGACGATGAAATGGGACAGAATATGGGCTCCCAAGGGCGAGTTTAACTGGCGTTCATACTGCGTTACCGATTCTTGATTTAGAATAACTAGATCTTCAAATCGATGCCTTGCCTGAAAGCCAGTTAACTCTCGCTGAACCTAGCATCTTGAGGTCACTTGGGTATACACTTTAATCAATAAAATAAAATGCGATATAAGAACGACTATGACGCTATATAAAAATAAAAAAGTGGTCGCTATTGGCGGCGGACACGGTCTTGGAAGAATGTTAGCTGCGCTGAAAGATTTCGGTAATAACGCAACAGGTATTGTCACAACAACCGATAATGGCGGTTCAACTGGTCGAATTCGCGATTGCCAAGGCGGGATCGCTTGGGGTGATACACGAAATTGTATTAATCAGCTGATAACGGAACCTTCTATCGGCTCTATGATGTTTGAATACCGCTTCAAGGGTGTAGGCGAGTTAAATGACCACAATCTTGGTAACTTAATGCTCACCGCCTTAGATAACCTTTCAATTCGACCTCTAGAAGCAATTAATTTAATTAGAGATATGCTTAAAGTCGATATCAACATCGTCCCAATGACGGAGCACCCCACAGATCTAACAGCGCTGTCTGTCTCAGGTGAATGGGTACGTGGTGAAACCAGTGTCGATGAAACTGAGTACGATCTACAGCGTTTATACTTGGAGCCTCAAGTTCAGGCGACTAAGGAAGGGATAAAGGCCATTGAAGAAGCGAACTGCATTGTATTGGGACCTGGCAGTTTTCTCACAAGTATTATGCCCCCACTATTGCTTCCAGAGTTGGGTAAAGCGATAGCAAGAAACTCAACAGCTAAACTCGTGTTTGTCGAAAACTTATCGCCAGAATATGGCCCAGCTGGACGCATGACGCTGCAAGAAAAACTCACTTGGTGCCAACGGGCTTGTGATGGTCGTGAGATAGACGTTCTGCTCGGAAAAGACAATTATGAGGCGTTCACTGGTGTACGTGAAATAGTCACCATTGATTTAGCTTCAGCCAATCATCAATGGCGACATGATAGAACTAAACTGCAGAAAGCAATAGAAAATCTATTGGGTTAATTTGAGAAATTCTTCTCGAGTTAAGTGCAAGCAGGTGATCATTGTTTCCCTATTTTCTGACGTGTTAATGTCTTCACCTGTTTTGTATCGAGCATCTAGCCTTGTTGCAAATTCGCATAACCTTTCAGCACCAAAACTTGCAGCGCTGCTTTTCAGTGAATGGCTGATCGACTTCAATTGTTCCTCAGCTTCGCTTCGCTCGGACGGACCATTTGCTAGCGCCTCAGCGTAATCGACTAACTCTCCAATAAAAATAGAAAAAAGCATGGGAAGGTTCTCTTCTCCGATGTCTCGACTCAACTCGTCTATTTTGTCTGTATTGACGACTGCTTTCATTCTGCCCTCTTAAACTTGTTGTGTTTCTCTTTATTGTTCTTTCCAAGTTTGCAGCTTGCGATACAACGTAGACGGACTGACGTCTAGATGACCTGCTGCCTTCGGAATATTACCTTCACAGGCTTCAATTGCTTGCTCTATCGCACTTTTTTCAGTAAGCCAAAGTGGTCGTATTTCTTCTATAGAGAGTTTAGTTGAAATTGAGTCGGTTGCATTCGCTTGTTTCAATTCTGATACCGAAGGCAAATTTAAGGGTGGCGGTAGCATATTAAGTGTGATCTCACTCCCATGGTTAAGTACCACGGCATTACGCAGCACGTTCTGCAACTGACGAACGTTACCAGGCCATTCGTACTCAATAAATTTATCGAGCACTTGCTGGGAAAAACGCACAAAGCCTTTCCCTTCTTCATGAGACATATGCCCAAGTAATGAATACGCAATTTCGACTACATCTTCCCCGCGGTTTCTCAACGGTGGTAAATGCAACGGAATGACATAAAGTCGGTAATACAAATCCTCACGAAAACGCCCTTCTTGCACTTCTTTCCATGGGTCACGGTTGGTTGCACATACAAAACGTACATCCACACTTTTCATTTTGGAAGAGCCCACTTTTTGAAAAGTACCCGTTTGGATAAATCGAAGCAGCTTGGTTTGAAGATCCAAGTCCATCTCACACAATTCATCCAAGAATAGAGTTCCACCATCGGCTAACTCTGCTGCACCTTGCCTATCCGTTGATGCACCTGTAAAGGCACCTTTAACATGGCCAAAAAGCTCACTTTCTATAAGATCTTTAGGTATGGCAGCACAGTTGATCGCGATAAAAGGACTGTCACCACGTTTACTCGCAGCGTGTATGGCTTCAGCACACACCTCTTTACCCGTACCACTTTCCCCAGTTATGAAAAGTGAAGCTTTACTGGGAGCGGCGGAATCTATCGTTCGATAAACCGCCTGCATGGTCTGGCTACTGCCAATAAAGCCTTGATAATTGTTATCAGGTTCACTGGTTGGAGAACGCAACTTTCCAGCTTTTCGAAGAGCATTATTAACCGTGACACGAAGCCTATCTGCTTCACATGGCTTAATAAGGAAATCCTGAGCCCCCTTTCTCATTGCTTCAACTGCGGTATCTATTGAACCATGCGCAGTCATAAAAATGACAGGAACATCAGGGTAATTGGACTTTACTGACGAAAGGACATCCATCCCGGTCATATCGGGTAGGCGTAAGTCGAGTAAAATGAGATCAGGAGTTCGCTTTTCGAGACTTTTTATTGCATCTATTCCCGTCCCTACAATAGTAATATCCAAGCCAAGTGGATTAAGATAGGATCGGTATAACGCTGCAACCGAAGCGGTATCTTCTACCATGAGAAGATATTTTGGATTCGGATTAGTTGTTGTGTCTTGCATAACCTAGCCGTTGCACTTTAGTAATGTAGTTGCAATATGAATCGCATTTTGCGAAAAATAATAGCCTAAACAGAATAAAATGTAAAAGAAAGGGTGAAATAAACATGGCACGCTATGTGCAACTTCTGTATTACCCTAATGGGTCACCTAGCCAACTGACGTTGTTAGTGAATAAAGTATTCACAAAATGAAGCCAATAGAACGATTTCTATTGGCTATTTTTTTGATTTAAATTCAGCTCAAAAATCATCTCGAGAGAACGGTAGACCCTAGCTGTTCGCTATAAATTGCGCTTTCAACTTTTCTATTTCATCTCGTTTTCCAGCCGCTAGCTCAAACTCTAAGTTTTGAGCATGCTGATACATTTGACCTTCTAACTTCGAAATTTCTTTCTCTAACTGCTGTGGTGAGAGTACTTCATAGCTGTTCGATGGTTCTGCAACCTTAGATAAAGGCACTTGTTTGTTGTGACGTTTCCCTTTGGCTTTGGCGATATCGCCAAGCTCCATAATGTCTTTTACGTTAGTCTGAAGTGCTTGAGGCGTAATGCCTTGCTCTTCATTGTACATTTCCTGCTTCTCACGACGACGATTCGTTTCATCCATCGCTTTTTTCATGGATTTAGTAATCCTATCTCCATAGAGAATAGCCTTACCACTTAGGTTACGCGCTGCACGACCAATAGTCTGAATCAAAGAACGCTCCGAACGAAGGAACCCTTCTTTATCAGCATCCAATATTGCAACCAAACTCACTTCAGGCATATCAAGCCCCTCTCGAAGTAAGTTAATCCCAACAAGCACGTCAAATTCACCTAAGCGGAGATCCCGGATAATCTCAACTCGCTCAACCGTATCGATATCAGAGTGCAGGTAACGAACTTTTACACCATGTTCGTGCAGGTATTCCGTTAAATCTTCCGCCATTCGTTTCGTTAACGTCGTTACCAAAACGCGTTCACTTTTTTGACTGCGGATTCGAATTTCAGAGAGTAAATCATCCACCTGCGTAGCAACGGGTCTAACTTCCAATTCAGGATCCAACAATCCTGTTGGACGAACGACTTGATCGGCGATGTCATCAGCCGACTTTTCTAATTCGTAATTTCCAGGTGTCGCTGACACAAAAATAGTTTGAGGTGCGATGGATTCAAATTCTTCAAATTTCATCGGACGGTTGTCCAATGCGGAAGGTAATCGGAAACCAAATTCAACTAAGGTTTCTTTTCGCGAACGGTCACCTTTATACATAGCGCCAATTTGAGGAACCGTAACGTGAGATTCATCGATAACTAAAAGACCATCTGCAGGCAAATAGTCAAATAAGGTCGGCGGCGGCTCCCCCTCATTTCTACCACTTAAATAACGCGAATAGTTTTCGATACCGGAGCAAAACCCAAGCTCGGTCATCATCTCAATATCAAATTGAGTGCGTTGCGAAATTCGTTGCTCTTCAAGAAGCTTATTATTTTCTATCAGATGTTTTTTGCGTTGCTCAAGCTCGATTTTTATTTCTTCAATAGCATCCAAGATTTTCTCACGAGGCGTAACATAGTGAGTTTTCGGATAAATGGTAAACCTCGGAAGATCTCGTTGCTTAACCACGCCAGTCAGCGGATCAAACACACTAATACAGTCTACTTCATCATCAAACATTTCGATGCGTACTGCATCTTGCTCAGATTCGGCAGGGAATACATCAATAACTTCGCCACGTACCCTAAATTGACCGCGCTCGAAAGCGACATCATTTCGAGAATATTGAAGTTCAGCCAAGCGCCTTAGAATATCTCGTTGACCTATCACATCCCCTCTGGTTACGTGGAGCATCATCTTTAGATAGCTGTCCGGGTCACCCAAACCGTAGATGGCTGAAACGGATGCAACAATAATGGCGTCTTTTCTTTCTAGCAGAGCCTTTGTTGCAGATAAACGCATTTGCTCAATATGCGCGTTCACAGAGGCATCTTTCTCTATAAACGTATCCGTTGTAGGTACATAGGCTTCTGGCTGATAGTAGTCGTAGTAAGAGACAAAATATTCAACAGCGTTATTTGGGAAAAAGGCTTTCATCTCCCCGTATAACTGGGCGGCAAGCGTTTTATTTGGAGCGAGAAGAATCGCTGGTCGCTGAGATTCAGCAATAACATTCGCTAACGTAAATGTTTTACCCGATCCGGTCACCCCTAAGAGCGTTTGATGTGCTAGTCCAGAGTCTAACCCGTCTAGAAGCTTTTTGATCGCAGTAGGTTGATCGCCAGAAGGTACATATTTGGAGACGAGATCGTACGTCTTGCTCATTTTTATTCCCTAACCTAAGTTTAACGGTATTGTCTTTTGCTTTAACTCTAGAGGCAATACATAGAGTGACTAAAAGTCCGATCTACGGCACATTTACCGCTAGATACTGACAACGTTATCTGGTATCTTTTTCAGCCCTGTATAAAAATGCCGCAATAAAACACCATTTTTCATCCACGAGTTTTCCCCAAAATTTTGCTAGATATGTCGATACTGTCATCTAAGTGCATTTTTATTCACATCCACAACTTCAAGCATTAAAAACACTTAAACAACATAAAATCAATTTGTTAGAGTATCTTCATTCCCTATTTATTGCTGAGAAACTCTTTCTAAAACAGCCCAAAAAATAATTGTCAAAAATCAATTAACACAGTTATCCACAATTTTGGTGGATAAGTTCGATTAGGCTTTGCCGTGCAAGGGTTATGTGATTGTAAAGATTTTTTTTAAGATTTTTTTCTCAAATCTTTCTCGTTGAGTGTTGACAGAAAATTGCTGTGTCGATAGTATGCGCACCACACAATTGTTCCCCCTTAGTTCAGTTGGTAGAACGGCGGACTGTTAATCCGTATGTCGCAGGTTCGAGTCCCGCAGGGGGAGCCAAAATTCTAAAAGCCATGTCGAAAGACGTGGCTTTTTTCGTTTGTAGAGACTGGTTTGTTCCAAACCAATGTCTCAGAGCTCGCCGCCCACGTTGAGTCCCGTCAAAGGGAGCCAAACTTTCAAAAACTATGTTGAAAGAACTGGCTTTTCTCGTTGATTGGCGACAGGTGCATTTTAAACCCAAGCTAAAAGATGTGTTCCCTTCGTTCTGGTCAATTAAAAACACTCTAAGCTTATGTTTCGTAAGAATACTTGTTCAACACCCTACTCACGTTCAAATTTCGACCAACAGAATCTGACCTGCTACGTTTTTATCGTCGCCACACGCAACCTAAATGATATTAATTCTCAACAACTTGGCGTTTTTCAAATTTAGAATCATAATTCTATAATTAACTGACTAATAAACAGTCAAATACCAAAAAACCTTGCTCTATCTCGGTTGTTAAATACGTAACAAAGCAGGATAATATTAGGATCTGATTTATTTTTATTGAGATGCCATGACAGAGTATCTGTTGCTGCTTGTTGGCACCGTTTTGGTCAACAACTTCGTTCTTGTAAAATTTTTAGGCTTATGCCCCTTCATGGGTGTTTCAAAAAAACTTGAAACAGCTATAGGCATGGGCTTGGCTACGACATTTGTGCTTACTTTGGCATCGGTGAGCGCATACCTCGTTGAAACCTACATCTTAACGCCGCTAGGTATTCAATATCTCCGCACCATGAGCTTTATTCTGGTTATCGCTGTTGTCGTGCAGTTTACCGAAATGGTGGTGCACAAAACCAGCCCGACTCTTTACCGCCTACTTGGTATTTTTCTGCCGTTGATTACCACAAACTGTGCCGTTTTAGGTGTAGCGTTGCTCAACATTAATGAGAATCACAACTTCATTGAATCCATCGTTTATGGCTTTGGCGCTGCTGCTGGCTTCTCCATCGTTTTGATTTTGTTTGCTTCTATGCGTGAACGTATTGCCGCCGCTAACGTACCAATGCCATTTCGCGGTGCATCCATAGCAATGATTACCGCCGGGTTAATGTCACTCGCATTCATGGGCTTTACAGGGCTGGTGAAACTGTAATGAGTGGAATTCTAATTGCTATCATTGCACTTGCAGCCTTAGCGGCTATCTTTGGTGCGATCCTTGGTTTTGCTTCAATAAAGTTCAAAGTTCAAGCTGATCCGATTGTGGATCAGATCGATGAAATTTTACCTCAGACTCAATGTGGTCAATGTGGTTACCCTGGTTGCCGCCCTTATGCTGAAGCCATTGCAAATGGTGACTCCATCACCAAATGTCCTCCAGGCGGGCAGGCTGCTATCGAAAAGCTAGCAGATTTAATGGGGGTTGAAGCGGGAGAACCGGAACACGACCCAGAAAAAAGCATCAAAAAGGTCGCTTACATACACGAAGATATGTGTATAGGGTGCACCAAATGCATCCAAGCTTGCCCAGTAGATGCCATTGTAGGAGGCAACAAAGCGCTGCACACCGTTATTAAAGACGAATGTACTGGCTGTGATCTCTGTGTCGCACCGTGCCCGACGGATTGCATCGAAATGATTCCAATTGCGCAAACAACAGATACATGGAAGTGGCAATTAAACACAATACCGGTGGTTAACGTCACCGATTCTCAACCTCAAAAATTACAATAAGAAGGATTGGGCATGTTGTCACTCATTGAGAAAATTCGTTCTGGTTACCTCTGGGATTTTCCCGGCGGTATTCACCCACCAGAAAATAAGCGCCAATCTAACCAGTCAGAAATGCAGGTATTACCGCTTCCGCAAGAGCTTGTTATTCCTGTAAAACAGCACATTGGGAAACCCGGTGATCTCGCGGTATCAATAGGTGATCACGTAACCAAAGGTCAGCCGCTGACTCGCTGTTCATTAAGCTTCATGCTTCCAATTCATGCCCCGACATCTGGGACCATTACCGCAATAGAGCCCAGAACGACAGCTCACCCGTCTGGTCTGACAGAATTGTCCGTCGTTATTGAACCCGACGGAAAAGATGAGTGGGGGAAAAAGAACCCCATTGCGAATTACCAGCAAGAAACATCAGACGACTTAATTGAAGCTATTCGTCAAGCAGGTGTGTCTGGAATGGGCGGAGCCGGTTTCCCAACGGCAAAAAAAATCCAATCGGGATTGGCTAAAACAAAAATATTCATCGTCAACGCTGCAGAGTGCGAACCGTACATAACCGCTGATGATCGATTAATGCAAGAACATGCAGAAGAGATCATCAAAGGCATAGAAATTGTTGAGCACATACTTAAACCAGAGCTCACCATTATCGGTATCGAAGACAATAAACCAGAAGCCATCAAAGCATTGCAATCCGCTGCTACGGCAAAAGATCTGGTTATTCGAGTCATCCCAACGAAGTATCCTTCTGGTGGCGAAAAGCAACTCATCAAAATACTGACCGATATGGAAGTTCCAGCAAACGGTATTCCAGCGGATATTGGCATATTGGTACAAAATGTGGGTTCAATGCATGCCATCAAGCGTGCAATCATTGACGGCGAGCCTCTTATCCAGCGCGTAGTGACTCTGACAGGTAAAACCTTCAAACAACCCCGTAACGTTTGGGCTTTGATCGGGTCGCCTGTTTCACACCTGCTGGAACACGCAGATTATAAAGCTGATAAAAAAGCACCACGCCTTATTATGGGTGGACCAATGATGGGATTTGCACTTCCACATGCTAATGTTCCCATCACAAAAACAGCTAACTGTATTCTTGCGCCCGCACGTCGGGAACTGCCTGTTGAGCGTTACGAGATGGAATGCATCCGCTGTGGCGAATGTGCAGACGTATGCCCAGCGTCTTTACTTCCTCAACAACTTCAATGGTATGCAAAGGATCAAGATTACGATAAGTGCGAAGAACTCAATCTAAAAGATTGTATCGAATGTGGAGCTTGTGCGTTTGTCTGTCCAAGTGAAATCCCCTTAGTCCACTACTACCGTGAAGCGAAAGCGGAAATTCGTACTCGTAAAGAAGAAGCCATCGCTGCTGAGCGAGCTAAGAAACGCTTTGAAGAAAAGAATGCTCGAATGGAGCGCGATAAGCTCGCTCGTGAAAATAAATTCAAGAAAGCCGCGGAAGCGCGCCGTAAAGATTTGAAGACCGGTGACGGTGAAGATGCCATTGCGGCAGCCATTGCTAGAGTTAAGTCTCAGAAAGCACAAACAGCAGCAACAGATGAGGTTAAACCAGCCGTTGCAGCAGCCATTGCTCGCGCTAAAGCCAAACAAGCTGAGGCAATGAAATCTGGACAATCTGAACCAGATAATAGCGAGATGGCAAAACTCAGAGAAGAGCGCAAGCGTCAAGCGAGAGAACGTAAAGCCTTAAAAGCAAACGAAACGACTGAATCAGATTCGAAAGACAAGCAAGATACAAGTAAAAAAGATGCCGTCGCTGCAGCTATTGCCCGTGCAAAGGCAAAAAAATCAACTCAACCAGAACAAGCGGAAACAACAGGAAACGAGAAGAAAGATGCGGTAGCCGCTGCCATTGCAAGGGCAAAAGCACGCAAAACGAAACAAGTGCAACCAACTGAAAGTGACGACTCGAGCTCAAACGAGCCACCAGCGGAAACATCTGTTGAGGAAGACCCGAAAAAAGCCGCAGTTGCTGCAGCCATTGCAAGGGCAAAAGCACGCAAAACGAAACAAACTCAAACAGAAAATGATGATTTGAATTCGGGTGAACCATCAGCGGAAACACCTGTTGAAGAAGACTCGAAAAAAGCTGCGGTAGCCGCTGCCATTGCAAGAGCAAAAGCGCGTAAAGCGAAACAAGTTCAACCAACTGAAAGTGACGGCTCGGGCTCAAACGAGCCATCAGCGGAAACGTCTGTTGAGGAAGACCCGAAAAAAGCCGCGGTAGCCGCTGCCATTGCAAGAGCAAAAGCGCGTAAGGCGAAACAAGCGCAAGCAGCTGAAAGTGACGAATCGGATTCAAACGAGCCAGCAGCGGAAACGTCTGTTGAGGAAGATCCGAAAAAAGCCGCGGTAGCCGCTGCCATTGCAAGGGCAAAAGCGCGTAAAGCGAAACAAGATCAACCAACTGAAAGTGACGACTCGGGCTCAAACGAACCACCAGCGGAAACATCTGTTGAAGAAGACCCGAAAAAAGCCGCGGTAGCCGCTGCCATTGCAAGAGCGAAAGCGCGTAAGGCGAAACAAGCTCAAACAGAAAATGATGATTTGAATTCGGATGAGCCACCAGCGGAAACACCTGTTGAGGAAGATCCGAAAAAAGCCGCGGTAGCCGCTGCCATTGCAAGAGCAAAAGCGCGTAAGGCGAAACAAGCTCAAACAGAAAATGATGATTTGAATTCGGATGAGCCACCAGCGGAAACACCTGTTGAAGAAGACCCGAAAAAAGCCGCGGTAGCCGCTGCCATTGCAAGAGCAAAAGCGCGTAAGGCGAAACAAGTGCAAGCAGCTGAAAGTGACGAATCGGATTCAAACGAGCCAGCAGCGGAAACACCTGTTGAGGAAGATCCGAAAAAAGCCGCGGTAGCCGCTGCCATTGCAAGGGCGAAAGCTCGAAAAGCCGAACAACAGAAACATAATCAATCTGAGGAAAACGACTAGTGGCATTTTTTATTGCTAGCTCTCCACACGCACGTAATCGACGCAGCACACCCGATCTAATGAGGTGGGTGGCTTTGTGTGCGCTACCAGGACTTGTCGCTCAAATATACTTCTTCGGTTGGGGTACGCTCATTCAACTTGTGTTTGCCATTGGTTTAGCGATAGGTTTCGAAGCAATCGTGATGCTAGTGAGAAAGCGTAACCCAGTTTCAGCACTTCGTGATTACAGCGCAGTCGTTACGGCTTGGTTATTAGCCGTTGCCATCCCTCCTCTGTCCCCTTGGTGGATGCTCGTTATCGGTATTTTCTTTGCCATTGTGATTGCAAAACATTTATACGGTGGCTTAGGACAGAATATTTTTAATCCCGCGATGGTTGCCTACGTTGTGCTGCTGATTTCTTTTCCCGTCCAAATGACAAGCTGGCTATCGCCTTTAAGTATCAGCCCATTTCAGGTCGACTTCCCTGATGCCTTGTCACTCATCTTCACAGGTTTCAACCATGATGGCTTCTCTCTTCAGCAAGTAAGAACTGGTATTGATGGAATTACAATGGCAACGCCGTTAGACACCATTAAAACATCATTGCAATCAGGTCTTACACTAGGTGAAATCACCCAAAATCCTCAGTTTTCAGGCATTGCCGGAGCTGGATGGGAATGGGTGAACCTTGCTTATCTTGCGGGCGGACTCGCATTAATAAAGTTGCGAATAATTCAATGGTATATCCCTGCTGCGTTCTTAGGGTCATTGGCTGTCATGTCGCTTATTTTTACTCTTCTACTCCCAGGAGAAACCGCCCCTGTTACTATGCAGTTGTTATCTGGTGCAACAATGTTGGGCGCATTTTTCATTGCAACAGATCCGGTATCTGCGTCAACGACTGTTCGGGGTAGATTGCTGTTTGGAGCATTAATTGGTGCTTTAGTCTTTATTATTCGAGCATGGGGAGGGTTCCCTGATGGTGTTGCTTTTGCCGTATTACTTGCCAATATGTGTGTGCCTCTCATCGATTACTATACTAAGCCACGAACTTACGGGCATAAGGGGTAAACATGCTGAACGCAATTAAAAAGAATGGCGCTGTTCTTGCAATGTTTGCCTGTGCTTCTACAGGATTGGTTGCCATCACTAACGCCTTAACCAAATCGACCATTCAAGAACAAGAGCAAGCACAGCTGATGTCGGTTCTCAACGAAGTTGTGCCATCAAACATGCACGACAATCAGCTCTTTTCTGCTTGTATGATCATTGACTCTCCAGCGCTTGGTCCTGATCCAGTTCATGCCTATGTTGCCTCCAAGCAAGGCGATGTCTCGGCGTATGCTATAGAAGCGATTGCTCCCGACGGCTACAATGGAAAAATCAAACTGATTGTAGGTATTTCCTCTACCGGTGAAATTTTGGGTACGCGTATTCTTTCTCATAAAGAGACTCCTGGATTAGGTGACAAAATTGACCTTCGAATATCGGATTGGATCCTCTCCTTTAATGGCAAATCCGTTACTGACCCAGAAGATGCAGCTTGGGGAGTCAGAAAAGACGGTGGGCAATTTGACCAATTCACAGGCGCTACGATTACACCTAGAGCCGTGGTAAAAGCGGTGAAACAAGCGGTTTGGTATGTAACCCAGAACCAACAAAAAATTAGTTCGATGCCATTCAACTGTGGGAGCGATTCATGACAGATCACAAAACTCTGATAAAGAATGGGATCTGGGAAAACAACCCAGCATTAGTTCAACTTCTTGGCTTATGTCCATTACTTGCGGTTTCCTCTACTGTGACCAACGCATTAGGGCTTGGGCTAGCAACTTTGCTTGTTCAGGTTGGCTCAAATGTCGTGGTATCCCTAGTGAGAGACTACGTACCTAAAGAAGTGCGCATACCGGTTTTCGTTATGATTATCGCGTCGCTCGTTACCTGTGTTCAGCTACTAATGAACGCTTATGCCTATGGACTTTACCTCTCACTCGGTATTTTTATTCCCCTCATCGTAACCAACTGCATCATCATTGGTCGTGCAGAAGCGTTTGCCTCTAAAAACCCTGTCTTGCCTTCAGCGTTAGATGGGTTTTGGATGGGAATGGGAATGATGCTTGTGCTAGTGGTACTTGGTGCGATGCGTGAAGTTATAGGCAACGGTACTCTATTTGATGGTGCGGATATTTTGCTTGGGTCATGGGCGACTGTTTTGCGTATAGAAGTGTTCCAATTTGATAACAGTTTCTTACTGGCACTTCTTCCACCCGGTGCATTCATTGGTGTAGGATTTTTGATTGCTGCCAAGAACCTAATAGACAAACAACTAGAATCGCGCCAACCAAAAGAAGAAAAGCCAGAAATTGAGCGAGCGCGAGTGACTAATGCATAAACGTAAGTGTATACCCAAGTGACCTCAAGATGCTTGGTTCAGCGAGATTTAACTGACTTTAAGACAAGGCACCGATTTGATGATTTAGTGGTTCTAAATCAAAAATCGGTAACGCAGTATGAAAGCCAGTTAAACTCGCCCTTGGGAGCCCATATTCTGTCCCATTTCTTCGTCAAAGAACTTGGAAAGGATTCATCATTCCGCTACGTTCTTTTCCTTGAACTGAAACAGAATATGAGGCTCTGAATCCTGCATCTTGAGGTGACTTGGGTATATGAGAATAAGTGCGTAACACTAAGCATATGAAAGATAAGCGCATCAAGATAAGCAAACAAGAATACCTAGATAAAAATACTGGAAGCAGCCTTAAATGAATCAACCTATATCAAAAAAAGAAAAAGTAGAGGCTATAGTCAATATTCTTGATGACCTCTACCCTGAAGTCCCCATCCCTTTAGATCACAAAGATCCCTATACTTTGCTCGTTGCTGTTTTATTGTCAGCACAATGCACGGATGAACGTGTAAACCAAATCACACCTAAGTTATTTGCTCGTGCCGATAACCCCTATGATATGGTGAAATTGAGCATTGAAGAGATAAAAGAAATCATCAAGCCCTGTGGTTTGTCCCCTATGAAATCTAAAGGGATATGGCACCTTTCCGATATGATCATCAAGCAACATGGTGGTGAAGTACCTAAGGACTTTGAAGCTTTGGAAGCAATGCCTAGCGTAGGACATAAAACGGCTTCCGTGGTTATGGCTCAAGCATTCAATGTTCCCGCTTTTCCGGTCGATACACACATACACCGTCTCATGTACCGTTGGGGACTGTCTAACGGAAAAAGCGTTGAACAAACAGAGAGAGATGGAAAACGTCTTTTCCCAAAAGAGAAATGGAACGATCTACACCTCCAGATTATCTACTACGGTCGTGAATACTGCCCTGCAAGAGGGTTCGATTTAGACAAATGTATTATTACAAAACAGTACGGGCGCAAAAGCTTCATCAATGAAGTATTGAAAGAGAAGCTTAAGAAGAGTAAGTAACTGCTTTTGGAAGATGAAAAGTTAAAGAAAAAGGGAGTAGCGATTACTCCCTTTTTGATGGGTTTTAAATATGGATGACTTGATCACAAAGCTTTTTCAACGCGATCTTATCGTGGCTGATTAAGATTAAAGTAAACTTCAGCTCTTCACCTAACTCGACCAGTAGCTTCAACGTATTCGCCGCTGTGATTGGGTCTAATCGAGAGGTCGGCTCATCAGCAATCAGTAACTTCGGCTTCATAAGCAATGATCTAAGAATCGCAAACCGTTGAAGCTCGCCACCAGACACTTGCGTAATTTTCCTTTCAAGAACACTAGCGTCCAAGTTCAATCTATCCAGTAACCTCTGCACGGTTTTATCGTCAAACTCTACAAGCTGTTTTAAGTCTCGCAATAGTGAATTTAAGTTTACCGCTCTAGACAATGCGCTTGGAGGATCTTGATATAGCTTGAGCGCTTGCCCTTTTTCGATATTTTGATGCTGGATTATTTTGCCGTCAGTCGGGGGGATAAGACCAAGCAGTATATCCGCAAGGGTCGATTTTCCCTTTCCGCTGTCACCACTAATCCCAACCACAGACTGCTCGTACACATCAAAGCTCAATTCAGAAAATAGTGCTTTCCCATTTCTGGTCATTTTCAAAGAATCAGCGGAAATAAGAGGTACAGAATCAGTACGTTTTTCACGATTTACCCAGTTCTTCGGGTGCGCCGCAATCAAGGACCTAGCGTATTCAGACTGAGGAGAGGCGATCACTTTGTCCCCCTCACCTCGTTCTAACACCACGCCTTTGCGCATAACAATCACTTCACCCTGCAAAGATTCGGCGAGTTCAATGTCGTGAGTTATGACAAGTACCGCGCCTTTCTTTTTATGCGCTTTTAACTGTTCGCCAATTTGCTTTTGGCGACTGGCATCCAAACCTTTTGTCGGTTCATCTGCTATCAGCAGTTTTCCACCTGCTTGCGTAGCACACAAGTACGCGACACGTTGCGCCATGCCGCCAGAAAGCTCACTTGGTAACTTGGTTTCATCGCCAGAAAGTTGTACGCGCTTAAATGCGTCTGTAAGTCGAGCTTGCAAAGCGGAATCTTCAATCACATTGACCAACTGATCCACCTCTTTAACCTGCTCGCCAGCGTTCATCAAAGGGCTTAACGCAAACCAAGGCTCTTGCGGCAATACAGAGACTTTTTTACCCCATAAGACCTCTCGCTCTTTCGTACTTCGTGTCGATTGAGAGCGGTCGAAGAGTGTTATCTCTCCGTTATAAGACAACCCTTTAGGGAGGTTGCCTATGATGGCATTGGCTAATAGGCTTTTACCCGACCCTGTTTCACCAAGGATAATAAGCGCCTCTCCATCTTTGACGTTAAAAGATACAGGATCAACTAATACTCCTTCAGAACTCGAAATCGACAAGTTCTGAACATCGAGCAAACACGTCATGATTTCTCTCCTCTAGCCAGAAGGTGGAATCCCATTACCAGAAGAAACACAGCCATAATAGGTTGAGCCAGAACCCAAGGTGCTTGTTGGTAGTATCGAAACAATTCAACCATCATTAACCCTAATTCAGCCTCTGGCGGCTTTAATCCAACATACAAGAAGCCTATGGACGCAAGAGTAAGAATGGAGTTACCAGCACCAAAACACGCTAAGGTGTACAAATCTTTTTTAAGTTCCGGCCAAAAATGACGCTTAAAAATATAGAAATCAGAAAAACCGTACAGCTTAGACGCTTCAACTTCTGGCGACACAACAAGCCCCATCACTCTCGACCGGACGACACGGAAATATTCAACCCAAAGAATAATAGAAATAGCGACGTACAGTATCCAAAACGATCCCGGTACAATTGCGCCAAAAAGAAGTACAAGAATTAAGCCAGGCATCGCCAAAACAAGGTTCAATACCCAAGATAAACTTTTATCCCACCATCCCCCTTTCCATCCAGCCAAAATACCTGCGATCAACCCAAGAATTGCTGACGTTAAAACGCAAGTTAGCGCCATGAAAAACGACGTTTGGATAGCATCTGATAAGCGAGCCATATTACTTCGACCATAATGATCTCTGCCCAACGGTTCTGCCATATCGGAAGCAGCAAATACTAACGTTAGATTCTGCTGGTAAGGGTCACTGTTAAAAAAAGATTTTTCGAGTACCACGAAGACAAACAGTGCAGACAGTAATATCAGTCCAACACATTGCGATAGATTCAGTTTCATTGTATTTCCACCGCAACATTGGATTTAAGGCGAGGATCAAGCAGGTAATTAGCGACATCCACAAGCGTATTGATCAAGACAAATAACAACCCCATCATCAATGCAGCGCCTTGTATCACAGGGATATCTCTCGCAAAAATAGCGTGGGATAACGCGTGCCCTATTCCTGGCCAAGAGAAAAGAGATTCGATCATCACAATGCCTTCAATCAAGGTCACGGTTTGTATGCCAACAAAGGCGATAACGGGTAACGCAATGTTCACCTGAGCATGTCTTTCAAACGCTTGCGAGTGACTTAACCCTTTCAAGCGAGCAAATAAGAAATACTGGGAACCAAGCACATTGTGAGTGGCGTTTCTGATGATCCGGTTAGACATTGCAGCCATACTCAACGCTAACGTAATGGCGGGAAGAACAATAAAGCTCGCATCCCCAAAACCTGCCACTGGCAGCCAGTTAAGTTTTAAAGCGAACAAGATGACCAAACCTAAGCCAATCAAGAATACAGGCTGTGCCTTGATCATAATGGACACAAAAAGTGAGAAAGTATCAGACAACTTTCCGGCTCTTCTACCGCAGTACACGCCAACAGGGATGGCAATGAAAAGCGAAATGATCATGGCAACCAATGCGAGCATCACGGAATGACCGAGCTGGTGAACCAACTCGATTGCCACTTTTTCTCCGCTCACAAGCGAATTGCCAAGGTTAAAATGAAGCAAATCCCATAGCCATTCAAAGTAGAGTTCTATCGCACTTCTATCTAACCCTAGCTCTGTGGACACTGCCTGAGCGGCATTTTCATCGACATAATCATAGCCATAACGCCCAGCAGCGATTCGATAAGCGATGTCTCCTGGTATCAACCTCATGAGCACAAACGTTACGGTTCCCACCGACCAAGCGACAAATATCGCTTGGCAAAATCGTTTATAGACGAAGCTAGTCATTCAGCTCCATCTCCGCAACTCGATAGTTGATCTCAAATGGGTCAAAGGAAAAGTTTTGAACGCGTTGATTAACGGCGATAATTTGCTGATAGTAGCTAATTGGAATCAAAGGCATTTCATCGGCCAGCAGCTTAGAAGCTTCTGGAATCAAATTGCGATATTCCGTCTCGTTGTCTTGAACTGATAACCGATTCAATAGACGGGTAAACTCGGAAGAAGACCAATTCGTCGGTCCCCAATCACTGCCTTTATGGCTCGCAAAATCGTTAAGCAGCAACGCTAAAGGATCTGCCAACGTGCCGAAGTTACGCGCAACAAGCGCCATTTCCAACGTACCATCATGATGTTTTGATGGGATAGCACTAGAATTGTCGATAGAAATATCGACCGAGATTCCTACATCGCTTAACTGCGCTTGAATAGCGGTCGCAATTAGGGGAAGCTCTGGGCGATCAGAGTAAGTGGTTAGGTTTATCTCAAAGATCTTTCCTTCACGCTCTAGTTTGTTATCGCCATTCAACGTCCAGCCATGATCTGCTAATAGGCTTTTTGCCGTATCTAGATTTCGAGCACTCACACCGTAGTTACCCATGTGCCAAACACCTAAAGCGGGTGAAAACAACTGGTAAGCTTCAGACCCAGGCAAACGAAGCACATGATCCGCTATGCCTTTCCTATCCAACGCTAAACTTATTGCCTTGCGAATATCGGAGTGATTAAGGAATGGATGTTCATTATTGAGCTTTATCAATACCGTGCGCGGCATAGAGATAACGTGTGTTTTTAAATTATCAGAGGCATTTAAACTCTCCAAGCTCAGTGGATCCAAAGTGTACACTAAATCCGCTTGCCCCGATTGCGCCAACAATGCTCGACTCTCTGAACGATGACCCGCTAAGTAACTCACTTGGGCAATCTTAGGTTGAACGCCACGATAATTTTCGTTGGTGCTTACCAATGCTTTGTGTGGTGGCACCAAGTTTTCGATTTTATAGGGACCCGTACCATGTAAGTGGGTCACTTCGTTCGCGGAATTAAATGATATCTTGGAAACAATAGAGGTCGAGTAGTGTGCGAGAACCGACAACATAGGTACAAAGGGTTTCGACAGACTGATCACAACAGCGTCGTCTTGAGCGAGAATAGATTCAATGGGTGCTCTTTTAATGACCCCCGGTCTCGACATGGCTTGCTTCAAAGAAAACACGACAGCGTCGGCATTGAGTGGTGAACCATCGTGAAAAGTGACATCATCACGAATTTTAAATGTCCAGGTTAACCGATCGTCACTTTGCTCCCAGCTTTCCGCCAGCAACGGTACCAATTCTGACTGCTCGTTAATTGCCACTAGCGCTTCAACGACTTGTAATCGGGAAAACAAAAAACCATCTTTTGCTAAGTCTTGGCTAC
The DNA here is from genome assembly GCF_002835515.1 of Vibrio sp. vnigr-6D03. NCBI lineage: Bacteria > Pseudomonadati > Pseudomonadota > Gammaproteobacteria > Vibrionales > Vibrionaceae > Vibrio > Vibrio sp. vnigr-6D03. Next base: position 1,455 of record NZ_PIZL01000011.1, on the reverse strand, counting down.
TGAACTCAAATGGACCTGAAATAGTAAGTGTTTGTGGTTCGTCTTTTTTGTCCAACGAAAAATACGCGAGCAGACCAAGTCCAACCAACAAAAATAGGGCGAGCTTTTTCAATTTTAATCTTCCTGATATGTTATAACATTCGGCAGGCTATTCAATCGTAATTTGATTGCCCTGTCTATCTGCAACTATGAGATTTATCAAAAGAAGAAAATGGAGAGCAGAATTGCTTTGAGCGCGCGCAAGTATTCGATATTCTTATACTCAAACCACCTCTTAACGATGAAAGAATTCTGGAGAACAACAATGTCAAACGGACGCATTCTACACACCATGATTCGTGTTGGTGATCTTGACCGCTCAATTGAGTTTTACACCAAGGTTCTAGGCATGAAGCTTCTGCGCACCAATGAAAATGAGAAATACAAATACACACTCGCCTTTTTGGGATATTCAGACGAATCTGAAGGCGCCGTGATAGAACTAACGTATAACTGGGGCACAACCGAATATGACCTAGGCACAGCATTTGGTCATGTGGCACTCGGTTTTGATGATATCTATCAAACTTGTGATGCTATTCGTGAAGCGGGTGGCAACATTACTCGTGAGCCTGGTCCAGTAAAAGGCGGGACGACCCATATTGCGTTTGTTAAAGACCCAGATGGCTATATGATCGAATTGATTCAAAACAAATCAGTATCCGCTGGCTTAAAAGGCTAACTGAAAAACTTACGTCTGTAGAAACGAGCTTTCTATTCGCTTCTTTTCCGGTAATTTCCAGTCTCCATTTAAAGTGAAATTACCGAATAGGATTCGGCGGTTAGCGCATTATAAATAAAGCCATCACTTTACATGAAAACAATTATCATTTAATATATTGGGAATATATGTTTTATGATCGTACGGAAGAATTGACAATGAATGTTAGAGACTGGGAACAGCATACACTGAAGGCCGATGTCGCCTTGCAGGAAAAAGACTTTCAGCGCAGTATCATTCATTACCAGCAAGCTTTAGCTATTTCAGAAACATTGATTGATGAGCAAGAAGTCGAGGTCGACGATTTGCTGACGATCAACGTAATCTCTTGCCACAATCTGGCAAAATTCTGGCGCGAGAACGGTGATAACGATTACGAGCTGAAATACTTGCAGCTTGCATCAGAGAAGATTCTCTCTCTGGTCCCTCAGTGCCCTAAAACGCATTGTGATAGTTTTGTAGATTCCCTAGGCTGCTGCCGTAAAGCTCTGATTGATTTCATGAAGCGCCACCCGAATCCAAAAGTTGCCGAGCAAGTACAGCATATCGATACAGCGACGAACTGCGAAATCATTGCTAGCTTCCGCTTAAACTGATCGTACAACTTCCGCACTTTCGTGATATCGAAGAAGCAAATTGTCCCGTCCTAATACAAAAAAAGAAGCGCCGATTGGCGCTTCAGATTGATGACGAAC
>NZ_PIZL01000010.1:0-42805 GCF_002835515.1 Vibrio sp. vnigr-6D03 | reverse complement strand
GCAAAGAATATCAGAGAGTTTCCCGAGTTCTTCAGTGTTGGGTGCATAGCCATTAGCCATGGCGAGAGCGGTTGTGAGTTGCAAAACAAAAGGTCCTAACCATAGAAAGTTAGGACCTTTATAACGCTTCTAGAGGATCGTTCAACCGATCATTTTGACCTTAACTGATCGGCATTAGTCCAAGACCCTATTCATTTTTTGGTAAGCTGTAAGGAGGAAAAGTGAATGGATACCCTAGATGCCTTCTCCCAGTTATCACCCAATACAGGGAAGTGTTCATACTGAAAATGGCTACCTTCGGCTAACGCCGCCCGATCCTATTTCGGGAATAGTACAAAGCTTTTGGCAGTTGAATGTACCCGAAGGGCGCTTTGTTTATCACAGCATTCCCGATAATTGTGTTGATTGGATAACGCGTGTCGATAAGCCCGAAGACAGCGTGTTTATCCCTCCGTTTTTGTCGGCAAATCCGTTTGAGGTACAAGGACCCGTGTCTTTCTTTGGGGTTCGCTTTCACGTGTTAGGTTATCAAGCGGTGGTGCGAAACCCATTAGAAAATTGGCTTGCGGAGCCTCAAGGCGTGTTGGCGTCGGAGTTTTTGTCGTCCAGTGAGCTGCCTTGGTTTCAACAAGCGGTATTTGATAGCCCAGATTTCTACACCCGATGTTCCACCATTGTTCAGTGGTTTATTCGACACGCCAATTCGACAAAAACCGATGCTCGCTTAGATGCCTTTTTAAAACACAGCCTGCTTCACTTGGATGATGGTTTGGATATGTCTGAGCGACACTGTCAAAAAATGGGGATCTCCTCGCGCCAATTAAGGCGGATTGTGCGACAACACTTAGGGGTATCGCCTCGGGAGTTCCATCAGGTTCTTAGATTCCAAAATGCACTGGCCCTTCTGAATCAATATCCCGATGACAAAGGTTGGGCAAATTACTACTACGATCAATCGCATTTTATCCGTGACTGTCAGCGGTTCATCGGTATGCCGTATCAACAATTTCAAAACATGTCCGTTTTGTACAATGCTGATGATGTGAAGTAAGTCAGACTGTTCTTGTTTATTTAAACAAGGAGAAAGTCATGATTGAAGTACAAGCGATGTTTCCAGTAATGGTGAGCGAAAATTTAGCGGCGCTCAAAGATTTCTACCAATCCACATTTGGTTTTACAGCGGTGTTTTATGACTCGGAATTCTACCTTCATTTGGTGTCTGAAAATGGTGTGCAACTTGGCTTTTTAGTGCCTGAACATGCAACGCAACCCGAATTCTTACACCCCGTTATGGCAAAAGAAGGGTACGTCATTTCATTGGAAGTCGCTGATGCACGATCGGCTTATGAATGGGCGACGAAAAATGAACTAACGGTCGCGATGCCGTTGAAGGAAGAAGTATGGGGACAAGTCCATTTTATGGTGGAGGACCCAGCAGGGTTCAAGATTGATATCGTTGAGCATGTGTCACAGTAGACATGCTCAGACCCTAGGGCTCAGGTTGAAAAGAAAATAACGAGGCTCTTTTCTTTTCAACCAGCTTTCTTTGAGAACCTATTTTCTTTGCATTTCTGCCCACCAGTTCTCGTCTGCCACGATTTGACCAACTTCATCCAAAGGTGGGTAAGGTAAGCCTTTGCGCTTGGCGACTTTTGCGAGAACGGGATGTCCGCGCTCAAACAGAATTCGATGAATGTACTCGGCAGGCAATGCCGAGTCATCTCGCTCGTACATACCAGCAATTTGGCGCTGTCTTTGCGCTTCGAATAAGATCAACGCGCTGGCAACGGAAACATTCAACGATTGCACCATTCCAACCATGGGAATGATGATGTCTTGATCGGCCATAGACAGAGCATGGGGCGTGATTCCGTGTTTTTCGCCACCTAAGATCACGGCCGTGGGTTTGGTGTAGTCGATGTCACGAAAATCGACTGCTGTGTCTGACAGGTTGGTGGCGAGTATTTGCATGCCTTGGTTTTTTAGCTCGCCTACGGCGTCATCTATCGATTCATGCGTATCCACTTCTACCCAATTTCTCGCACCCGCCGAAGTGTGGCTTAAGGTGCGCATTTTAGGATCGGGCCACACCGCGTGTATTTTATGGACGCCTGCCGCATCGGCACTGCGGATAATGGCAGAGACGTTGTTTGGCTTATGGACTTCTTCAAGACATAACGTCAGATCAGGCTGGCGTGCCTTAAGTACGGTGTGGATTCGATGGTAGCGTTCTAAATTCATATGTCGCTCTGAAAAAGGTCTCTTACCAGAAGATAAGAGACCTTTGAGTGTTAGTATTTAATGTTCAATTCCGTAACTATTGTGCAAACTCGTTTTTTAGAGAATCAGTGTTTGCGTCGGCGAACTTTTGTTGCCTGAGGCATAACGCGAATGCGCTTCATAATGCCGGCTAGATTCACACGGTCTTTCGCAGTTAACAGCACGGTAATGGTGTACAGGCGACCGTCTTTCTCTTCGGTCGAAATACCGTGGATGTTCGAACCCGTTTGCGAAATCACGTTGGTTAATGCAGCCAGCGCTCCTTGGTGATTTTGCATGTCGATCTGAAGTTCGGTAATGAACTCTTGATCGTAATCGTTCGACCATTCTACCGCCATGTACTTATCCGGTTCTTTTTGGTATCCGCGTACGTTTGGACACGTTTCACGGTGAACCACTAATCCTCGACCCGGAGAGACGTGGGCAATAATGTGATCATCTGGAATTGGGTGACAGCAATTAGCAAACGTCAGCAAAATACCTTCCGCACCGCGGATAGGAAGCTTCTTCTTATTGCTTTTCGAGTCACTCGTTTCTGTCAGTTCATCTACATCGCCTAACAAGCGACGTGCAATCACAATGCTCATCAATTCGCCAAGACCGATGGCAGCCAGTAAATCATCCAGCGATTCGACTTTTAGCTCAGCCAAAACATGATCGATGTTGTCTTGGTTGATGTCGGAAATTGAATGTTCACCCAATGCGTGATTCAGTAATCGACGACCTAAGGTAATCGACTCTTCACGACGCATGGTTTTCAGAACCTGACGGATCTTGGTACGAGCACGGGAGGTCACCACATAGTTGAGCCACGCGGCGTTCGGGCGTGCACCCGGCGCACTGATGATTTCAATGGTTTGACCATTTTTCAGAGCTTTACTCAACGGGTAAGGTTGGCGATCAACCCGCGCGCCGACACACATGTTGCCCACATCGGTATGCACGGCATACGCGAAATCGACAGCAGTCGCGCCCACAGGCATTTCAACAATTCGACCTTTTGGTGTGAACACGTAAATTTCATCTGGGAACAGATCGGATTTTACGTTTTCAATGAATTCGAAAGAGTTACCCGCACTTTGCTGCAGCTCTAACAGGCTTTGCATCCAGCGCTGCGCTTTCACTTGTGCGGTGGTGCCAGACTTATCGCCATTGCTCTTATAAGACCAATGTGCGGCGACACCTTTGTCCGCCATTTGATCCATGTCTTCGGTACGAATCTGCACTTCAACAGGCACGCCGTGAGGGCCTACCATCGAGGTATGCAAAGATTGGTATCCATTGGCTTTTGGAACAGCGATGTAGTCTTTCATTTTGCCAGGACGCGGCTTGTACAAGCTGTGAACCTGACCAAGAACGCGATAACACATGTCGGCAGAATCAACGACGACACGGAACGCGTAGATGTCCATAATAGTATGGAAACGCTGTTCTTTGGTGCGCATTTTGTTATAGATGGAGAACAGGTTTTTTTCGCGCCCAAATACGCGGGCGTTGAGCCCCATTTCTTCCAATCGACCGGAAATCTCATCGTGAATACGTTGAATGATTTCTTTTCGGTTACCGCGCGCGGCTTTCACCACTTCTTTTAAGACGCGATATCTATTGGGGTATAAAGCCTCAAAGCCTAACTCTTCGAGTTCAACTTTGATGTTGTGAATACCTAAACGGTGAGCAAGTGGTGCGTAAATTTCTAGCGTTTCACGAGCAATACGGCGCTTTTTATCGGGACGAAGTGCGCCCAGTGTACGCATGTTGTGCGTACGGTCTGCCAATTTGATCAGGATAACGCGAATATCCTGAACCATGGCAAGCACCATTTTGCGGAAGTTTTCGGCTTGTGCTTCTTTTCGATCGCGGAACTTAAGCTTATCCAGCTTAGATACCCCATCGACCAATTCAGCGACCGTAGCTCCAAACTGCTCTTCCAATTCTTCTTTGGTGACCTCGGTATCTTCGATAACGTCGTGCAGCAAAGCTGCCATCAAGGTTTCATTATCAAGGCGCATTTCTGCGAGGATACGAGCGACAGCGACAGGGTGGATAATGTACGGTTCGCCAGTGGAACGGGTTTGCCCTTCATGGGCGTCTCTTGCTACCACATAAGATCGACTCAGAGCCTCAAGTTGAGGCTCTGTCAGATATTCTTGGGCAACTTCTTTTAGGCTTTCAAAAAGATACAAATTACAGGCCCGAAATGCTTTAGAAAGTTACTGTGAACTAAACAGTTACTATGAACTATTTAGTTACTATTAACGGTTGTGAGCGATGCTGCTTACTGCCGCCAGTTCTGCTGCTTCTTGTTCTTGCTGCTCTTGACGCTCGCGAGCATCCAGTACTTCTTTAGTGATAAGACCTTCTTCGATCTCGCGAAGAGCGATAACCGATGGCTTATCGTTTTCTTCAGGCACTAGTGAATCTTTACCGCCAGTTTGCATTTGACGAGCGCGGCGTGCCGCAATCAGAACCAAGTCAAAACGGTTACCAATTTTTTCAACAGCGTCTTGTACAGTTACGCGTGCCATGAGGACTCCAATATTTAACTAAAAATTTAATATGACGAGAAATTATACAGTCTAAAGGCTCAATCGGCCAATAGCGCTGTTAACATGCTGCTGTATTTAGCGGCTTGTTTGTCTTCCTTCAGGCGTTCTGCACGAAGAATAGACTTGAAATCGAGCACTGCTGTGTCGAAATCATCGTTTACAATGACGTAATCATACTCATTGTAATGGGATATCTCAGATTGTGCTTCATTCATGCGCTTGGCAATCACAGCTTCGCTGTCTTGGCCACGTGCATTAAGGCGGCGTTCCAGTTCTTCTTTTGATGGCGGAAGAATGAAAATGCTCTTAGCCAGAGGCATCTGCTCGCGTATTTGACGAGCGCCTTGCCAATCAATGTCTAGGAACACATCAATGCCTTTATCTAGGTTCTCTTCAATCCAAGGGCGAGACGTACCGTAGTAGTTACCAAACACTTCTGCGTATTCAAGAAACGATTTTTGTTCAATCAATTCTTCAAATTTATCTTTGCTAACAAAGTGATAGTGTATACCGTCTTCTTCTCCAGGGCGCATTCCACGAGTGGTGTGGGATACTGATACTTTCATAGCGTAAGTTGGATTTTTTTCCAATAGCGCTGAAATCAGGCTTGATTTACCTGCACCGCTTGGTGCTGAAACGATGTATAAAGTACCTTTACCCATGAATAATCCGCTTACTTTTACCCTAGTTACCTGAATGCGAGTGTAACGCACTGCAGGGTGAGATGCCTAAAAAATGGGGCGAAAGGATAGCATTTTTTGTTCAATAACCTCAATGCTTCTGTTTCGCCCTGGTGGATTTGGTTGAACTAGTGGGTTTGGCTGAATATGTCTCGATACTGAGTCGTCTCGCCATTAAACAGCAATTCTTGGGTGAGCGCATTGAAGTCGCGACCTTGTTCAAACAGTGGCGCTACCCAAGACTCGTTACAGTCTGCTCGCTTCAGCCTTATGGTGTCATCTTTTATGTGGAAACACTGTTGCAAGCTGTTGTTGCTAGAATCGATAGTCACCATGCGCTTGCCGTCTACCCAAAAGAACAGACTTCCATCAGAGAAACTCGATTGCCCTGCGTAGTGTTCATTGAGCAGAGATTGCCCTGTAAACCAAGGCGCGTAGCCACCCAACCAATCTAGAATGGTGCTCCCGACATCGCGCTGAGATGTAGCGGTATTGTGGTGAATGGCGGGTACGCTGCCGTCGGTGGCGTAAATCAAAAACGGAATTGAATTTTTCGCCAGGTTAGGCTCTACAATCTTAGCGGTGTGATCCGACATCAGCACGATCAATGTTGGCTCTTTTACGGTGTCATGCAGTTCAGTAATGAAGGCTTCTAATGCTTTGTCGGCATAATTCATGGTACTACGACGCAGCTCAGGCATAGTAGACTTTCCGAACGTAAAGTCATCTTCGGATGGAAGTAACGAACCGTGCGTGGTGCCTGTGTTGATGGCAATAAAGAAGGGCTTGTCAGAATTGCTGTTCTGCATCTCGTTGATTCTGTCCATCGAGAAGCGATAGATACTGTCGTCTTGAAAACCCCACTCATTGTGCGGCGCTTCAAAGTCAAAATCTTCTTTACCGTAGGATTCTGTAAACCCAAGGGATTGAGCAAACGCTCCAACGATGCCTTTGCCACTGCCTTGAACAAAACGCGTGTCCCACCCTTGCTCACGTAGCATGTGGGGCAAACATTTGTACTGGCTATTTTGTAAGTGTGTGCCCGCTACAATGCCGCCGTTAGGATTAGGGTAGCTGCACATGCTGGCAAAAATACCTTGGACTGTACGGTATCCATCGGCATACATGGCATCCGATGTCAGCGATTTGGCTCGCAGTGCATCAAAGAATGGGGTGGAGTGGTGTTCTGGGTTCGGGCTATTCATATCCACAGATGCCCAGCTTTCCAACAATACAAAGACCACATTAGCTTTTTTGAAGTCGCTAATGTTGGTAGCGATTTCTTGATTGAGTGCGGCGTTAAATACTTCATGAACAGAAGGTTCAGGGCTGGCTGTAATGCGAGAAACGGCTTTGTTTTTCCCGTTTGCAAGATAGTAAGTCACGCTGTAAGGCGCGCTCCACGCTAGATACGCTTTGTCATTGTGACCAATTTTATAAGCACTCATCGGTGACTGAGGCGCATCGAACCAACCACCGCGAATAAAGGTGACGGTGAGTACTAGGTAAGCCAGCGTCGCCAGTGTGTATTTACCGAGGGTTAAGCGGCTTGTCGCCATGTTCGTCCAGCGACTTTTCCAGATAATGAAGACAGAGACGGCACTCAGGACGAGGCCTAAAATCACCAGCGGGTAGTACACGGTGAAAGCCGTTATCAGTACGGAATCAACTAAACCAGAAGCCGTAAAGAGTTCAAAGGTGACGTGCTTACGCGCATCTTCAGCGTAAATGGTGTCGGATGCTGTTGCACCAATGATCCATAAAACAGCCAAACTCGCCCAAAGACGAATCACCCATCGCATGTCGAATCGAAGAAAATTCAGAACCAGCAACACCAATGCCGCGGGTGCCGTCAATAATGCCGCTATGGTGGCATCGAATCTCAGCCCGTAAAGCAGGCTGGTTAAGCCATCCAGACTGAATAGGCTCAGAGGAATAGAGGTAGCAGCGAAAAGGAAAATTACCTTGCTTGAAAAAGCCGTCAGTAAGAAGGTGAAAAACAGTCTTAGTATGTTTCTTATCATTGTGAACTCGGGTAAAGCAGATATTGACGCAAGAAAAAGGCAAGCGATGCTTGCCTTAAAATAGACGATTATTCGATGTTTTGGATTTGCTCACGCATTTGCTCGATTAGAACTTTCAGTTCTACGCCAGATGCGGTGATGTCTGTGCTGATGGATTTGGATGCCAGCGTGTTCGACTCGCGGTTGAACTCTTGCATCATGAAGTCGAGCTTACGACCACATGCGCCACCCTTCTTAAGGATGTTGTTGGCTTCTTTTACGTGTGAGTCCAAGCGATCCAATTCTTCAGCGACATCGGATTTTTGAGCCAAAAGAATCAGCTCTTGTTCCACGCGTGAACCTTCTAGCTCGATCTTGGCCTCTTCAAACTTGGTGAGTAGGCGTTCGCGTTGCCATTCTAGAATTTCTGGCATGCGGGCACGCACCTTGACTACTTGCTCGGTGATGGAAGACAAACGCTGCTCAATCAGAGCTTTCATGTTTTCGCCTTCACGACCACGAGCGTCAATAAAGTCTTTTAGTCCTTCATCAAAGGCACCTAATAGGTCTTTGTTGATAGCATCCATGTCTTGCTCTGGGGTTTCCATTACGCCTGGCCAGTTCATGACTTGGAATGGGTTGATGCGGCTATCTTCACCCGTCATCGACATCACTTGATTGGCGGCATTGATCACTTGCTGCGCCAAATCTTGATTGATGGTGATTTCACCTTTTGCTGCTGGGTTCGCTTCAAAGCGCAGGTGACATTCTACTTTTCCGCGTGCCAGCTTCTTGCGAAAGCGCTCACGAAGGATAGGTTCAAGACCACGGAATTGCTCTGGCAAACGAAAGTAGGTTTCTAAATAGCGTTGATTGACGGAGCGAATCTCCCAAACTGCGCTGCCCCAGTCACCTTTGATTTCTTTTCGTGCATAAGCAGTCATGCTGTAGATCATTGAATTGTCCTTTGCTCGCGGAGATGAAAATTTCGAATGAGCGGTATAGTAGCATAATCACCGAGCGAGGTACGAGATCTCCGGTGGTTTGCCGCGATGTAGATAGTCGCCATGGCTAGGCAGCACGAGTGAATTCCTATATACTTTGCCTCCAACCAGATTCGCCTCCCCATGAAAGGTATTTATCCATGCGTCCAGACGATCGCACCGCGGAACAAGTTCGCCCAATTAAAATTACTCGTAACTATACTGCGTATGCAGAAGGCTCCGTGCTTGTCGAGTTTGGCAATACTAAGGTGTTGTGTAACGCCAGTGTGGAAGAAAATGTGCCGCGTTGGCTGAAAGGTCAAGGCAGAGGCTGGGTTACAGCGGAATACGGCATGTTGCCACGTGCAACCCACACTCGTAATCGCCGTGAAGCCGCAAGTGGTAAGCAAGGCGGTCGTACAATGGAAATCCAGCGACTGATTGCTCGCAGCTTACGTGCAGTCGTTGATTTAGAAGCCATGGGTGAAGTCATGGTGACTGTTGACTGTGATGTTATCCAAGCGGACGGCGGTACACGTACTGCATCGATTTCTGGTGCAAGCGTTGCGATGGCTGATGCGTTCCAGCATTTGGTAGAGCAAGGTAAGCTGAAAGCGAACCCAATGAAAGGGCACGTTGCTGCTGTTTCTGTTGGTATCGTTGAAGGAAAAGCGCTATGCGACCTTGAGTATGTTGAAGACTCAGCAGCAGAGACCGACATGAACGTTGTCATGACGGAAGACGGTCGTATGATTGAAGTGCAGGGCACCGCAGAAGGTGAACCGTTTAGCCACGAAGAATTATTGGAGTTGCTGGCGCTAGCGAAAACCGGCATCAATTCCATTGTAGAAACGCAGAAGAAAGCGTTAGAAAACTGATTAAATGAATAGCTCCTCACTGAGGGGCTATTTTTTTGTCTACTCTGTTTATGTTTCTCATCAATCGGAGAGTCATTGATGGAGTAGGCGACGAAACACACTAAGAAAATAGAGAGAAAATTAATGAAAGCATACCAGCGTGATTTTATTGAGTTTGCACTAGAGAAAGAAGTGCTTAAGTTTGGCGAATTTACTTTAAAATCTGGTCGTAAGAGCCCTTACTTCTTTAACGCTGGCTTGTTCAATACCGGTCGTGATTTGGCGAGACTAGGGCGTTTTTATGCGGCTGCTTTGGCTGACTCTGGTATTGATTACGATGTGTTGTTTGGCCCAGCGTATAAAGGCATTCCAATTGCAACAACGACAGCCGTTGCATTGGCCGATCACCACGATGTGGATACGCCATACTGCTTTAACCGTAAAGAAGCAAAAAACCATGGTGAAGGTGGCAACCTAGTCGGCAGTCCGCTAGAAGGACGCATTATGCTGGTGGATGATGTGATTACAGCCGGCACAGCGATTCGTGAGTCGATGGAAATCATTAAAGCGAATGGCGCGGACTTAGCGGGTGTTCTAGTGGCGATTGACCGCCAAGAGAAAGGCAAAGGTGAATTGTCTGCTATTCAGGAAGTGGAGCGCGACTTTGGTTGTGCCGTTATTTCGATTGTGAGCTTGACGGATCTTATTTCTTACCTCGAAGAGAAAGGTGGGAATTCAGAACACCTTGAAGCTGTAAAAGCGTACCGCGCAGAATTCGGTATTTAACTTAGCGATAGAGTTAAAGTACAAATGTTAAAAAAGACAGCCTAGGCTGTCTTTTTTTATTGATAGGTCTTGAGCCAACAGAGGTCAGTCGTTATAAAGTTGCCCACGTTCACTGCCATCGTGCATGGTTTTAAATCGACGGTGCATCCACATGTACTGATCCATGCCTCGGGTGATCACTTTCTCTATGGCTTTGTTCATGACGATCGCCGCACCTTCAGCATCTCTTCTTGGGAAATGAGCGCTGATATCGCTGTCTATTTCTAAACAATACTGATTACCACTTCGCAAGCTTGATGCTGTAATGACAGCACATTTACCCATATCGACTAAAAATCCGGTTCCAGAAGGGGTACACGCTTTTTCGTATTCAAAGAAAGGAACATAAACGGAGTTTTGGCTGCCGTAATCCTGATCCGGTAGATACCACAATCGTCCCCCTGACTTCAGAACGCGGACCATACCCCGAACGTCCTCTCTATCGACCATTTGATGCCCAAAACGAGTTCGTCCCCAGTTTTGAATAAAGTCGACCACTGGGTTTTCGTGAGGGCGATATACCCCATAACCTGGTGCAAATTGGCTAAAAGCGCGCGCGGTAATCTCAAGGTTTAGCATGTGAGTACAAACAACCAACACCCCTTTACCTTGTGCTTCTAGGTCTAGGATATGCTGATCGTTTTTAAAATTGATGATGCGTTTGAAGCGCCAGTTGGGCCAAAACCACGCAATGCCAGTTTCTATCAGTGCAAGACCGGAGTTCTTGTAGACTTCATCTGTGATGCGTTGCTTTTCGGGCTCTTCCATGTCTGGAAAGCAAATTTCCAAATTCTTGCGAATGATTTTGGCGCGTTTTTTAATGAGCGGTGCCACGGCTTTGCCCAAGCCTCTACCCATCTTCTTTAAGAGTGGGTAAGGGAAAAGCGTTACGATTAACGCTAACAAGCCAAATCCAAACCATACCAACCAGAAACGAGGATGAAGCAATCCTTTGTGAAATCTTGCCGTTTCAAACTTTTTCATGGATTACTGAATCTGCGCACTGAGCAGTGCCCAGTACTCCTCAAAATTATCGGTTGGCTGGTATTTGAAATCGGAGCGGACAAATCGATTTAAACTGCCTTCTACTTGACCAAGCAATTGGGTTGCCAAAATGCTTTCATCGACAGGGAAGGACTTGCCTTCTCGAAGCTTACGTTCACGCAGGATCTGGCGCAGTTGGGTTTCGATTCGTTCAAACAGTTGGTTGATTCGCTCACGTAAACGCTCGTTTTCAAACATCAACGCATGCCCAGACAGAATACGTGAAAGACCAGGGTTGCGTTCTGAAAACGCAAGAATGAGCTGCATAACCAGTCGAATACGCTGAAGTGTGTCTTTTTCTTCATCCAGAATGCGGTTGATGCGAGACATCAGGGCGTCTTCAATGAATTCGATTAAGCCCTCGAACATGCGAGCTTTACTAGGGAAATGGCGATATAGCGCGGCTTCGGAAACACCTACTTGTTTGGCAAGTTTGGCTGTCGTAATGCGAGAGGCTCCATCGGTGGACTCCAGCATTTCAGCCAGTGCCTGTAGGATTTCTTCACGACGATTTGATTTTCGATTGCCGGTCATTCAGTCCATTCCTTAATTTTGGCAGAAAATTTACAAGCCAGCATTTTAGCGCCAGCCAGCTAAAGAGGCTAGAGATACACTCGTGATTTTCAAGGAATAAAAGAATTTGTTGTTTGCAGCGCTCAGTAAGAGCGCTGTTTATCGAAGAGAAATTGTTATTTTTTCGGCGTCATCTGCGCAGCGATTTCTTCCATCAAGGCTTTGCCCAGCTCGACTTTACTGGCGGTAGGCAAGATTTTATCCCCTTCTTTCCAGAATAAATGCAGAGCATTGCTGTCGCTATTAAAGCCAAGCCCTTGAATGGACACATCGTTGGCACAAATCATGTCCAAATTCTTTTTGGCGAGTTTGCTTCGCGCATAGGTTTCGACATCTTGTGTTTCTGCCGCAAAGCCGACAGTAAAGGGACGATCCTCTTTAAGCTTGGCGACGGAGGCAATGATGTCTGGGTTTTTGACCATCCGAATCGTCATGGCATCGCTGTCGTCTGTTTTCTTAATTTTCTGATCGGCAATGGTTTCAGGTCGATAGTCAGCGACCGCAGCGCATCCAATGAAGACATTATGTTTTACAGCTTGCTCCAAGGCAGCTTGGTGCATTTCTGTAGCGCTGTCGACATCAATTCGATTCACACCAACAGGCGTGGGTAACGAGACGGGGCCGCTGATTAACGTGACGTTAGCGCCTAATTTCGCTGCTGCACTGGCAATGGCAAACCCCATTTTTCCCGAGCTGTGATTCGATATATAGCGAACCGGGTCGATGGCTTCGCGAGTGGGACCTGCGGTAATCACCACGGATTGACCCGATAGCACCGAAGGGGTGAAAAAATCTTCACATAGGTGAACCAACTGCATCGGCTCGAGCATTCGACCTTTTCCTACGTCCCCACAAGCTTGCTCACCGGAAGCAGGACCCCAAATTTCCATTCCTCGGCGGCTTAATGTCTGGATGTTTTCTTGTGTCGCTAGGTTGGCATACATTTGCTGATTCATAGCAGGAGAAACGGCGATGGGGGCATCCGTTGCCAGAACGAGTGTCGTTAATAAATCATTGCCCAACCCCGATGCCATACGCGCGATCAAATCAGCGGTTGCAGGTGCAAGCAGCACTAAATCTGCCCATTTGGCGAGTTCAATGTGCCCCATAGAGGCTTCAGCGGCGGGATCGAGTAAGCTGTCTGATACTGGTCGACCGGATACGGCTTGCATCGTCAGCGGGGTGATGAACTCTTTGGCTGCATTCGTCATAACGACTTGCACTTCAGCTCCTCGTTCGATGAGCCTGCGAGTGAGTTCGGCACATTTATACGCAGCAATTCCGCCGCTAATCCCTAAAAGTATTTTCTTTCCTGCTAGTGTCTGCATGCTGCGTTTCTCAAATTGGTTTTGTTCCATACCCAGTAACCATATCAAATATATATACTCAAACCACCTCAAAGGGCTAGGTTCAGCGGCTTCTTATCCATAGATTGGGGGCTTGATTTTCAGGCAAGGCACCAATTTGCAGATCTAGTGGCTCTAAATCAAGAATTGGTAACGCAGCATGAAAACCAAGCAAACTCGCCCTTGGGAGCTCATCTACTGTCCCATTTCATCGTCAAAGAACTTGGGAAGGACTCGTCATTCCACTGCGTTCTTTTCCTTGAACTGAAACAGAAGATAGAGCTCTGAATCCTGCACCTTGAGATGGTTTGAGTATATTTTTAATAAGACCTTAAACCTCCTCATTAAATTTCTGAGTAAATTTTGCCCATTTTTCTGGCTTTTGGTGTGCTACAAGAGGCGTTTGTCATTCAAAGTGAATCTCTTAAATTTCATGATCTTATATTTTGATTTCAATCAATGAATCGGTGAATAATTTTAAGGCGTTTTTCTTCTGTTTTTTTACTCTGGCTTATCAACCTATTGATAAGAATGACAAATAAGAGATTGCTAATTTATTCATCTAGTTTGTCGATAAATGTCATCGATTTTTTGCGTTGTCCTTTTTTTAACCACTTATTTTTAATGTCTTACACATGGTGTGGTTATACATGGTCAGTTGTGCTGTCGGCTTGTTCTTTACCACCTGTGTTGTGTCGGAATACACGGTGACGTTTCGTTCACCGAAAACATAATAAGGTAGACAACAATGAAAATAATGACGTTTGCTACACTGGCGGCTTTCTCTTTTGGAGTGCAAGCCCAACCTCTCTCTCAGGAACCTATTGAAGTGATTGTTCCTGCTGAGGGGCTTAACACCTCTTTGGTCAAACTTGGGAAAAAGCTCTGGTTTGATCCTCGTTTATCTAAGTCCAATACCATTTCGTGTAACTCTTGCCATAACCTAGCAACCGGTGGGGTGGATAACCTCCCGAGTTCGATTGGTCATGGTTGGCAAATTGGCCCCATCAATTCACCGACGGTATTGAATGCGGAGTTGAACTTCGTTCAATTTTGGAATGGGCGGGCGGAAGACTTAAAAGCTCAAGCCGCAGGGCCTATTGAAAACCCAAAAGAGATGGCGTTCACTCATACCTTAGCGATTGATACGATAAAATCGATTCCTGGTTATCAAGCATTGTTTAAAGAAGCGTTTGGTAAAAGCAGCTTTGGTATCGATGAAATTACGGTTGCTATAGCGGAGTTTGAGAAAACACTGCGCACACCTAATTCGCCTTTCGACTTGTGGCTAACAGGTCAATCGGATGCGATATCGGATGTACAAAAAGAAGGGTATGTACTGTTCAAACAAAAAGGTTGTACAGCTTGCCATAGTGGTCCTTTATTAGGTGGTCAGAACTATCAGAAAATGGGGCTGGTTAAACCGTTTGCGACGGATAACCCCGACGAAGGCAGAAAAGCGATAACTGGTAAGGAGTTCGATAAGTTTGTCTTCAAAGTACCGACGTTGAGAAACATCGAACTTACCTATCCTTACTTCCACGATGGTTCGGTTTGGGATTTGAAACAAGCCGTAAAAACCATGGCGGATATACAGTTGGGTCAGGCACTAAGTGACGATGAAGCCGAAAAAATCACAGAGTTCTTGAAATCTCTGACTGGCGAGCAGCCACGTATTACGCTGCCTCTACTGCCGCCTTCGAGTTTTGACACACCTCGACCAGATGTTGGTTAGCGGTATCGATAGATAAACAACGAATTTTGCTAAAGACTGTGTTTATCTCATCGCAGAGTTTATTTATAGAGAGGGCGTCGCGCTCTCTCTATTCTCATCTTTTGAGTTCCTCCTAACATGAGTGTGGAATTTACTGATTCCTCAATTTCATAAAGATCATCGCTCGCTCGAAATTTACTGTTTGGTAATTGATATAAAACGACATTCTCTATCCAATGAGCCTCATTGTTCTTTTGCAGGTCGTTTCGATGAGCATCAAAAATCTTCCGTCTGAATCTCAGCCTAGAGAAAAGCTACTTAATCAAGGTCCTAGTGCGCTAACCGATGCTGAATTGCTGGCTATTTTTCTGAGAACCGGAATCAAAGGCACCAATGTGATTGAGTTGTCCTCTCAGCTATTAGATGAGTTCGGCTCGCTGCGAGCCCTCTTTTCAGCCAGCCAAGAAGACTTCTGCCAGAAGAAAGGGCTAGGGTCAGCCAAATTTGTGCAGTTAAAAGCGGTTATTGAGATGACTCAGCGTTATCTTGGGGAAACTCTAAAACGTGGTGATGCGCTGACGAGCCCTGAACACACAAAACTTTATCTTTCTAGTATTTTGCGCGATAGGCACAGAGAAGCCTTCTATATACTGTTTCTAGATAACCAACATCGCGTAATTCAAGATGAAGTGTTATTTGAAGGGACTATCGATGCCGCCAGCGTTTACCCAAGAGAAGTGGTTAAAAGAGCACTGCACCATAACGCGGCTGCGCTCATTTTAGCGCATAACCATCCTTCTGGTGTTGCAGAGCCAAGCCAGGCGGACAGGAGAATCACTCGGCGGTTAACAGATGCAACCGCACTGGTGGATATTCGGATCTTGGATCACTTTGTGATTGGGGATGGAGAGGTGGTTTCGTTTGCGGAAAGAGGGTGGATATGAATATTGAGCACCGTTTTCTCGCCGAAACTGCGCTTAAAATAATAGAGAATCGCGATAAGGTATACTGAGTCGGCTTTTAGCGTGTTTTGAGCTCACATTTTAGTTGTCTGCTAGTCAAAATCTGCTATCATCCCCGCACTGAAATTTATGAACCTCAATCAGCTCTGCCTAAAAAAGATCACGAAAACCTGTAAAAAGGATCTGTTCGGGTCTTGAGCAATGCATATCAAGTTAGTATAATGCGCGACCTTTGATAGCCTTGTATGGGTATTCCATAACGGTATTTGGCCTCCAGTCTTCTTATATGATAGATAGAGAGGTTCGGCCACCAAGGTTGATATCGAGCTGAAACGATTTGGAGAAGACATTCATGTCCCGAGTATGCCAAGTAACTGGTAAGCGTCCTGTAACGGGTAACAACCGTTCACACGCACGAAATGCTACCAAGCGTCGTTTTCTGCCGAACCTACAAACTCATCGTTTCTGGGTAGAAAGCGAAAAGCGCTTTGTTAAACTACGTCTAACTGCTAAGGGTATGCGTATTATTGATAAGAAAGGCATCGATGCTGTTCTTGTTGATATCCGTGCTCGTGGCGAGAACGTATAAGAGGAATTGAACAATGGCTAAAGGCATTCGTGAGAAAATCCGTCTAGTATCTTCTGCTGGAACTGGTCACTTCTACACAACTGACAAAAACAAACGTAACATGCCAGGCAAATTTGAGATCAAAAAGTTTGATCCAGTTGTACGCAAGCACGTTATGTACAAAGAAGCGAAAATCAAGTAATTGATTTCCAAATTCTTTGCTAGTGTTTAAAAACCCAGTCAATCGACTGGGTTTTTTATTACCTATATAACTCACTTCCAAGCGCAAGTTAACTAGGCATCACAAATTGTGTTGTGATTAAAACGCATTTAAGCACCAACTATAGAAAAGGGAACAGATAACTCTTTTCTACCGATACTGCTACCCATTCTTTTTGCCAATTTTGAAGCAACCAAAAGCTTGGGGTTTGATAAAATGTGATTCTTTCCGGTTCTTCGACACCGACATACCAAACCTCTAACGTTCTGGCGGGGGGGAGATTTCCTTTCAATTTATCGTACGTATCTAAATCCACCTGAGTACCGGTTAACTCTGTCCACCGGAGCGCAGCTTGTAAAGGGGCGATAGCCAGTTGGCGTGTCGAATTCCATTCATTATCGACATTTTCAAGTGACCATTGAGCAAAATGCAAGGCACTTGGCTTTTCATTCGGGCTAATAACATAAGGAAGCGTGTTGGTTTCACCAAGCCCAAAGTGCTTTCTTAATACACTTGGTGCATTGATAACAGCAATAAATGCCAAGATCGATAAGATCAGAATGTTATTCCAGCCACGACGGGAAAGCTTCATTGAATGCCTCAAATAGACGTATTTTGAGTATAATCATAACCTCGTTCCCGATATACCGACAGCCTAATCAAGGAATTAAGATGCCAGAGTTACCAGAAGTTGAAGTGAGTCGCCTAGGGATTACACCTCATTTGAAAGGGCAAAAAGTCAAAGCCATTCACGTGAGACAGCCCAAACTGCGTTGGATGGTGCCAGAAAGTATTCAAACATTGGTAGGCAAAGAAATTCTGGATATTACGCGTAGAGCAAAATACCTGATGATAGAAACAAAGGCGGGTAGCGCCGTTGTGCATTTGGGAATGTCGGGAAGTTTACGCGTTTTGGATGCCTTCATTGAACCGGGAAAGCACGATCACGTTGATCTGGTTTTAACTAATGGCAAAGTTCTTCGCTATAACGATCCTCGACGCTTTGGATCGTGGTTACATGCGGAATATGGAGAGCAACCTGATGTGCTCAATCATTTGGGACCGGAGCCTTTAACGGACGCTTTCGATATTGATTATTTTACACAGCAAGCCAAACGTAAGAAAACCGTTGTTAAACAGTTCATTATGGATAACAAAGTCGTGGTGGGTGTGGGTAATATTTACGCCAATGAATCGCTATTTATGTCTCGTATCCATCCACAGTTACCAGCCAATCAACTCAATGATAGCGAGCTTGAATTATTGCACAGCAACATCAAGCGAGTACTGGATACGGCGATTAAACAAGGTGGGACGACGCTTAAGGATTTCAATCAAGCTGATGGCAAGCCTGGTTATTTTGCCCAAGAGCTTCAAGTGTACGGGCGTTCGGGGGAAAAATGCACGGTTTGTGAGAGCGTGATCGAAGATGTCAAAATTGGGCAGCGAAATACCTTCTACTGCCCAGAGTGTCAGCCTTTAGAGCGCTCTTGATACTTCTTCTCCAAAGCTGAGGCGACGATAGTTGGAACAAATTGCGCAACACTACCACCGTGAATGGCGACTTCGCGTACAATGGTGGATGAAATAAACGCGTGCTCTTCGGCAGGGGTAAGGAACACACTTTCTAACCCTGGCAGCAGCCTTCGGTACATGTTTGTTAAGCCAAATTCGTACTCAAAGTCGCCTGTGGTCCGCAGCCCACGAATCAGAACATTGGCTTGTTCTGTGCGAGCAAAATCCACCATCAGCCCTGAAAAACCTTTTGTTGTAACGTTATCTAAATGCTTCGTGACAACTTGTGCAAACTTGACTCGTTCTTCCAAGGTGAACATGGTGTTCTTACTTGGACTGGCGGCGACGGCGACAATCACTTCATCAAACATATCGGCTGCACGTTCAATCAAATCTAAATGGCCGTTGGTTAATGGGTCGAAGGTGCCCGGGTAAATCACTCGGGAGATACGTTTTGCTGACACATTTTACTCGCTTGCTTTTATTCATTAATCTGCTGTCATCATAGCAAAAAACACTCAAACTTCGCTATGTAACTGGGTATCATGTGTGGCGAACCACAGTGCGGAAAATAAGATGAAAAAAATACTGGTTATTCGAAACGATAAGATAGGCGATTTTATGTTGGCATGGCCGAGTTTCGCTATGCTAAAACAATCAATGCCTGACTTAGAAATTACCGCACTTGTCCCAGGTTATACCAAAGCATTGGCAGAGCTTTGCCCTTGGATTGATTCTATTATCGTCGATTGTGGTTCAAAAGCGCCGAAACGAGAAAAAACGGAGCTGGTGAAACGAATAAAATCGGAGCAATTTGACGCTTCAATCAATTTATTCTCTACCTCTTACAACGCGTCACTGGTATGGAAAGCCAAAATTCCTTATCGGCTTGCACCCGCAACGAAAATTGCCCAGATTTTTTACAACAAACGAATCAAACAGAAACGTTCACAATCGGCTAAACCCGAGTATGAGTACAATCTTGATCTTGTTCGCTCATTTTTATCGGATATCGGAGGCAAGATTGTTGAGCCTAACGCACCTTATTTGACGATAACGCCAGATGTTTTAGCTGCGCAAAAGGACAAACTGACTAGGCAGTTAGATATCTCCCAAGACAAATCTTGGGTGTTTGTACATGCAGGCAGCGGTGGTTCGGCAAATAATCTTTCATTGGAACAGTATTCAGCGTTTATCCAAAATTTGCAGGTTGATAGAGAATACGTTCTCACGGCTGGCCCGGGTGAAGAAAATAAAGCCATGGAATTACATGCGTTGTTATCCGATCTTGGTGTGAAGTCAGTGGTATACAGCAAAAATGATGGGCTGGTCGATTTTACCTATTCCATTGCTTGCGCGGATATATTTATAGCGGGCTCGACGGGGCCCCTTCATATAGCAGCAACGTTGGATGTACCCACGGTCGGGTTCTTTCCTAGCAAGCGCTCAGCAACGCCACTTCGCTGGCGACCCATTAATTCAGAAGGGAAGCACATTGCTTTTTGCCCACCTGAAGCCAGCAGTAAAGATCAGCAAGAAGATATGTCTCGTATTGATGTGACGGAATGCGCCGAGCAAGTGAAGACGTGGTGGGCAGATATAGAATAAACTGCCCTTTAGTATAGGGTTTAGTCACCCATTATTTATAATGAGGATCGTTATCTCTCGCCCACAAATCTGCGTATTTGATAAAGGTAGAATGCGCGGATAACAAAGCAATCAAGAACCCTTGTTTCCCATCTAAAAAACCTCGCTTTAGTACGTACATTTTCATAAAACAGGCGAGCGCATGAACCACACCTTGAGATAGCGACGCTTTTTTTCCTTTAGCTTGCCTTTGATCCGCCCAAGCTTTGCCGTAACCAGCTGACTTAACGAGATAATGGTTTAGGTTTTTGTAGGAGTAGTGAAGAATATCGCCATCGAGTTCTGCCACTTTACATCCGTCGGGAATAACGACTGATTCATGAACGAGGTTGTCGTTGTACGTTGTTAGCTTGTTGGGGTAAAGGCGGACATGTCGATAGTACCAGCCGGAATGTTTTAGGAATCGACCAAAGACCCAAGTTAACTCATTAAGATTAAAAACGGTGTTATCGGGGGCATTTTCTAACATATCAAGAATATTACTTTTTAATGTTTCATCAATACGCTCGTCTGCATCAACGGCGAGAATCCAATCGCATTCCGTATAGCTCTGGGCGAGTTGCTTCTGCTTGCCAAAACCCGGCCAATCCGCATTGATAAGGAATTTGTCGGTGTATTGCACCGCGATAGCTTCGGTTTTGTCTGTGCTACCTGAATCAACGATCACGATTTCATCAACCCATGTCAGGCTTTCTAAGCAGTCTTTGAGGCTGTCTTCTTCATTTTTGGTAATGATGACCGCAGCAATAGTCGCGCGGTTAGGTTGGGAAAGCTGTGTCATAATTTCTGTTCTCTGCAAACACGGTTAAACATTGCGATGACATCTGCCGACGGGATGTTAGCCATCGCTTTTGCGTCTTTGACACGAGAGCGCCAAGGTAATTGAGATGGATTCTTTCCCGTCTGCTTTTCTATCTCTTGTGCCCATACACTGACAACATAATCCTGATACAAATAAGGACCTGTCCGAGCTGGGTTGTGGTGGGCATACAACCCGATCACTGGGGTATTCATTGCATTTGCCATATGGGTCGGACCCGTATCAGGTGCAACCACCAAATCACATTGATCAAGTAGAGCTAGCATCTCCAGCAAGCTGCTTTTACCCACTAAGTCGGTGACTGGTTTCTTTAACGATTGAAGAATTGACTGGGTTAGCTTTTGTTCCACAGACGATGGGCTACCAGCAAGAATAACGTTCCAGCCCAATTTCTTCGCATGATTGATGAGATCGACATAGCCTTGAATAGTCCAGTTTTTATAGGCTTTACTTGCACCCGGAACGATCACTAGATTACGTTTGTCTGCAAGTAAATGGCTTTGTGCCCAAACACCAGCCGATTCTGTATAAGAAAGATCCCATTTAGGAGAGCTATCCGGTATACCCAATACTTCATTAAAGGCTATCAACCCATCTAAAACGTGAGGTTTCTCGGGTGATGGTACTTTGGTATTGGTAAACCAATGTTGTCCATCTTGACTGCGGATTTTGTCAAAGCCCAACTTGTGTTTAGCTTTGATGCCTAAGGTGATGATACTCGCTCTGATGGCGTACTGCATGTGCAATAAAGCATCAAACCTTCTTCCCTTGAGTTGCTTCCATACCGATACATAGCCACGCCACCCTTGCTTTTTGTCGAAAACAATGACCTCTATGTTGTCAATAGATTCAAGCAATTGCGCTTCGAGCTTTCCTGTTATCCACGTTACTTGCGTTTCTGGCCAATACTTTTGAATAGCTTGAACCGCAGCAATTGTGTTACAGACGTCGCCAATGGCAGATAAACGCAAGACACAGATCGAGGTAGGCGGGCTTGTAAAAAGCGTCATAGTGAAAGAAAGTTCTTTGATAAGTTGCTAAGGATTATGCAGTTAAGCTTTAAGAATGTAAAATCGACCCACGGTTTTCTCACCTTCTATAAATCATGATTAAGACCCACAGCAGCAAGAATCAAAAAATATGGTATGACAGCAGTGTTATTCATCATGATTTAGATCGCTTGTTCGACATCGACTATTGGCAAAATCAAAACAAAGTAATTGGGCAAGCCAGTGGCAGAGGGACAACATGGTTTGTTGATTTGGGAGGAACACACGCTGCATTGAGACACTATCGACGTGGTGGGCTATTTGGCAAACTCGTTAAAGATCAGTATGTGTTTACGGGGTTTGACAAAACCCGCAGCGCATTAGAGTTCTCATTGCTTGGCTTAATGGGTAAAAATGGACTTAATGTTCCTAAACCGATCGCAGCCAACGCTCAAAAATCAGGGCTGACTTACCGAGCTGACATCATCACCGAGAAGATAAAAAACGCCAGAGACTTGGTGGACATTTTAAAATCCGAACCATTAGAAGCACGGCACTATCAGCAAATTGGCCGAGAGATCCGTAAAATGCATGATCTTGGCATTAACCACACGGATTTAAATATCCATAATATTTTGATGGATGAGCAAGAAAAATTTTGGATCATCGATTTTGATAAATGCTTCCAGCAAAGCGGTGAGAACTGGAAGCAAGGGAATTTGGAACGACTTAAAAGGTCATTTGAGAAAGAAGCTCAACGCAGCTTAGGTGAAGATATCATCGAGAGCATGGAGCCGATTATTGTAGGGTATCGAGAGCATGACAAATAAAAAAGAATTAAAAGTATCTGTATTGGTACCCGCTTACAATGCCGCAGACACTATCGAGCAATGCATAGCGTCAATTGCAGAAATTTCCTCTATAGACCTCGATTTGATTGTTACTGACGATGGCTCTAAAGATGCTACCGCGAGTCAGCTGCTGAAGCTTCAACAACGTTATAATTTTCGTTTGGTGACTCAAGAAAATTCAGGGCAAGCCGCTTCCCGAAACAGAATGATGACCATGGCTGAGGGAGACTACATTTTATTTTGTGATGCGGATGACTATGTTGACGCAAAGAAAATAGAAGAGATGGTGAAGTACGCACATACACATCATTTGGATCTGTGTATGGGGACTAACTTTGAAGTAGACCCAAGAACCAAACAAGTGTACGTGGTCGAAAAAGAGAAGCGTTTAAAGGCGATCAGTGGACTTCCAGTGAGTTCGGGTCTTGAGTATTTACCTAAAGCGCGAGAGTATAAAGTTTACTCTGCGACGACCCCTTCCCATTTGTGGAGCCGACAATTTATTGAACAATATCACTTAGCGTATTTGGAGGGCGTGAGGTATGAAGATGTTGACTTTACCTTTAAATCCTTACTTCATGCCGATCGGGTTTCGTTCTTGGATTCCCAGCATTATTTCTACGTTCAACACGAAAACTCATCCATGCGAGCAGAAGGTGGCACACTTCGACCTGCGGATATTCGTAGTCATGCTGCTGTCGTCAGTAATTTAATGGAAGAAATCTCGTCGCTGAAATCCAGTAATTCATCCACCCTGTCCGCATTTTTCAAGCTGGTTTTTATGGACTACATGCAAACGGTACTTCGATCTACAGATTATGCCTTGGGCGACGATCGTAATGTTCAAAAGTTTCAATCGCTGGTAAAGGAAAGCGGTTTGACATTAGGTGAGAGGGTACGTATCTGGCGTAAGTTTGGTTTGAAGGTTTACGCGGCGTTAACTTAGAAGATTTCGATGTAGGGTTTCAATCGGGCTAACGTTATTTTAGCCCGATTTTTGCTTGGTACTCTTTGTTGGATTTTCGGTCTAGCATTGTGTGATAAAGGGCTTCTTCTTCCGGTATAAAGCGGTCACGTTTCTCGTGATACAAGTGGAATACAGTTGTTGCGTGCTTGACGGATTTCAATTCAAACCCAGCTGCACGAAAGCGCCACTCAATATCGGTATCGTCCCCTAGTGCGGTTTCTCCATAGGACTCGTCAAATCCATTGATGAAATACATGTCTTCTCTGAAACAGCTGAAATGGCAGCCGAGAAGGCTTGTAGAACGCTTTGATTTTGCAAAAAAGGTTTGGAAAATCCAACCATCCGGTTTGAAACAAAGCCCCGTTTCTGCGTGCCCTTCCTTGCCATCCAAGGCCACCTGAGGGTAGTAGCGAAGGTAGCGGTTAGCGAGTTCGGCTGTATCTAAGTTGCCTTGTCTAATTCGAGTGCTAAAACCAGGACCCAAGTTGGTTCTTCGACCAGAAAGTATCGTGCCTCTTGTTGCCATTTTTGCGTGGCATTCAAAGAAATCAGGGGCTGGAATGCAATCACCATCAGTGAAGATTAAGTAATCCCCAGTGGATGCTCTAATGGCGTTGTTGATTGAGCGCATTTTTCGGATACCCGAATCTTCCTGCGAGCAATGCACAATATCAATGTGAGAAAATTTGGATACGAGCTCCGGAATGTCTTGGCTTATTGCATCCTCGGCAATCACGATTTCAAAACTATCGTACGTTTGTTTTGCCGCTTGCTCCAAAATAAGGTTGAGTGCTTGGTAATCTTTGTATACTGCGACAATCAAGCTGATTTTCATGCTTCTTTTTCTCGCATCATTTCAGAAAGCAACAATGATACTGCAAATGCCGTAGCGTACGTAGCGTAATCTTGTGCGATGGTATAAAACTGATAAATCACAAACAGTCCGACAAAATAGGCTATGACATATCGGCAAGCGAAAATATCTTGGTTGGTACCTTTCATTGCTTTTGAAATCACAAATGCCCATGCGCCAAAAAAGAGTGTTGCATACAAAACTCCCGATTTAACAAAAACATCGAGGATTGAGTTGTGGAAATCAGAGCCGCCGAATACGCCGCCATCGGTTAGTAGGTGTTCTCTCTCTTCTGGCTGTAAAGCATCCACATAGCTCAAGTATTTTTCCTTGGCACTGTACATACCAGATCCCGCTATGAGTGTTATTGGGGAGTCTGAAACTTGATGTCCCATATACTCTAAGCCACCACGCCACATGGTTAAGCGAGCTAGACCACTAAGTTCAAGGTGAACAATGGATTTTGCGCGCTCAACATAGCGCTCCACTTTATCGGGGAAACTGATAGACGCAATGACTGCAACCAAGATAGCAAGAATAATTCCC
Organism: Vibrio sp. vnigr-6D03; assembly: GCF_002835515.1. Classification (NCBI taxonomy): domain Bacteria; kingdom Pseudomonadati; phylum Pseudomonadota; class Gammaproteobacteria; order Vibrionales; family Vibrionaceae; genus Vibrio; species Vibrio sp. vnigr-6D03. The sequence goes on along the minus strand of NZ_PIZL01000010.1, from coordinate 18,016 downwards.
GGTTTTATCAATGCCTTATGGAAACGGATTATGACGTAAAGCAGCATCGCTCCTCCGCCCAGCCAAGCCCCTCTGCTTCCGGATACGAGTAAACTCAATATGGCGATAATTATACAGCCCCATAGCAGTGACTTGATGGCGGTTCCTGTTTCTTTTTTATTCAGATAGATCAAAGACAAGCCGATGCTAAGCAGCATACTGTTGGCGTGTCGCGAATGCCCTAAAAAACCAGTAGAGCGTGCGTAAACGTCAAAATTGGCAAGATAGGCATCGTACAAACTTTCGATTCCCGCAATTGTTGCTGCCAGGATAAATGCAATGCAGGCAAGATTTTTAAGTTGCTCATGCTTAAGAATCAAAATGAAGACAGGAATCAGCAACCAAAAGCTGTTCTTTTGCATGTAATAGGCAAAATCGAGCTCCGATGCGTGGAGTGCGTAGCTTGCTATCCCACCTATCGAATACGTCGCTATACAGAATAAGAAGGCAAACTTTTCGAGCTTTGTTAGTGTCTTAACATTGAATATCGCGTAACCGAAACCTCCCAGAGCAAGGAGTGCAGAGAAGATATTCATGCCAGCCTTCGAAGTTGGTAGTGAAAGCATCAATAGTGTCAAAACTACTGCTGTTAGGTAATAGTACGCTTTATTTAAATAGATTTTCTGCATGTGGTCTTTTTAAAGTAATGGTTGCCATTGGCGGATAGTACTTTCTTCACTGAAGTGTTTTGCAAGCACGTGAAAATTTGGGTTTACTTCTAAGCTTAAAGAACTTTCAAACGCAGCCTCAATCTTTAGCGCGAGATCTTGAATGTTACGATCTTCTGCAAGATAGAACGCTTGGCATCCTAGAGATGTAAACTCAGGGAAAACGGTGTTGTTATACGTAATGCAAGTCAATCCACATTGTAATGCTTCTAAAATAGTGTTTCCAAGACCTTCTCCGTGGCTGGGAAACAGCAAAAATTTGTGTGTTTTATAGTGAGTAAATGGGTCTTTGACAAAACCTTCGAACTGGATCTGCACAGATCCTTTTTTTGCAAGCTCGGTTAATTGGCTTTTTATATGTGGCTCAACTGCGCCAACAAAAGTAATACGCTTGTTTTCTCTTGGAATATTGGATTTTCCAAGAGCCTCTACAGCATCAAATACCCCTTTACCTTCTTCTACGCGACCCACATGTATGAACTGATTTTGTTTTGGGCTAGTTTCTTGTGTATGACTTGAGTCGACAGGATTATAGATGGTTTTTACAGGCTTATCGTTAATTGGAAATATCGCTTTTACATTGTCATTAAGGTGGTCACTAATGGATACATAACTAGAGACACAACGATAAAACAGAGCATGAATCATGTCGGTTTTTGGTGATGACATCGTTGTTCCATGGCGTAATATGACTTTGCAGCCCAGCCCTTTAACGGCAAAGTAAATCGATTTTATTTCCGAAGTACCAAAAAAAACTAACGTGGATATTTTCTGCTGCTTTATTATCTGCCTCAGGCCGCTTATAAGCGCCAATCCTAATTTCGCTTTGAAATCTATACTGTAAGTCGGAAGCTCTTTTGATAACGCGGCTTGTTCTAGGTAGGTGTTCTTCCTACAAATCAATACTGTATTTACATTGTGGCGACGGAACATGCCGACATGCTTGATCGCATCTAGTTCCATTCCGCCTTGATAGTGCGAAAGGCAAACAATCGCGACATTTCTGTTCTTCATAGTGTACACGCGGTATTTTTGGTGATGGCTTTCAGTGAGAGGTTTAACGCTCCACGACTTTTTTCTATGAAAGCCATGGCATTAAGCCCGGCTTGCTGTGCGTCTTGCTCTGATGTTAAGAATACTGTCAAGCTATCGACCAAGTCCGTCGGACCTTGAATAATCTTGGTAGCATTAAGCTTGTGGAGCTCTTTTGTTATTTCCAGAAAGTTGTAATAGCTTGGACCAATAATCGTGGGTTTTCCTAATGCAGCTGGTTCCAACAGATTATGTCCACCCACTTTATTCCCCAATAAGCTACCACCTATAAAGCACACATTTGCTGCTTGCATCAATATCAGCATTTCGCCCATGGTATCACCCAAGTACACTTGTTGATCGCTAAAATCATGGATTGGTTGTGTTCTTCTTACGGTCTTTAAGCCTTCTGCTACACAAAGGTTAAACACGGCATCAAATCTTTCTGGGTGCCTCGGTACCAGTATTAGCAAGGCATTTGGTAATTTCTCTAATAGCTTTTTATGTGTATCTATGATTTTTTCATCTTCACCTAAGTGTGTACTGGCCGCTATCCAGATGGACCTCTCAATACCCATTTTGTCACGAAGAAGATTACCTTCTCTTACCGTGTTCTCTGTTACCTTGATGTCAAACTTAATTGAGCCAGTGACCTGAACCTTCTTATTGCTAACACCAAGCTTTACAAAGTTATCTGCGTCTTCGTCGTGTTGGCATAGCACTTGCGATATATGGTTTGCGATACCTGTAAATAAAGGCTGGATTTTTTTATACCCACGAAATGATTTATCTGACAGCCTTGCGTTCAGAACTGTAATGGGAATGCCTTTCTTTGATGTTGCGTGAATGGTGTTTGGCCATAATTCAGTTTCCACGATAATAAGCTGTGAAGGGTTAACTCTCTCTAAAAATCGTTGAACAGAAAAGGGAAAATCTACGGGAGCGTAACGGTGTGTGGCAAGGGCTGAAAGCTTTTCTGCTTGTTCTGCGCCCGTCGGGGTCGTGGTAGTGATCAATATTGGTGTATCGGGAACATTTTTTTTTAATTCTTTTATAAAAGGAGTCACCGCAAGGACTTCACCCACTGATACAGCGTGTATCCATATTGGGCTTACTTCACTATCCAATTTAGGCGTCAACCCAAAATGTTCTTTCCAGCGAGAACCGACAGATGGCTTGTTTTTGCGTTTCCGGAAAAGACCATAAAGTAATACTGGCGCGACTAATGTGAGTATGACGGTGTACAAGACTCTTGCGATCATGCTGAAGCCTTATTCGTTTCTAATGCGGATATCACGCGGCTAGGAGGCAACTCTGTTAAACACTTCATATGCCCATATGGGCAGGTCTTTTTGAAACATGGACGGCACTGAATGTCAGTGTGCAGCATGGTCAACTTGTCGGTTAACGGTGGCGTATACTTTGGTGAGCTTGACCCATAAATCGCAACAATATTACAGCCGACTGCAGCTGAGACATGCATTAGACCAGAATCGTTGCAGACAACGGTATCACAGGCTGCGAGTAAGTCCACGGCTTCAATTAAGCTCGTTTGTCCTGCCAGATCATGGCAATGCGCTTGAAGTGCTTCGGGCAAGGCGTTTCTAATCTTCTGAGTGACTTCTCTGTCTTTGGCAGATCCAAATAACCAAACTTGTTTGCCTTGTTCTATAACAAATTGTGCAACTTTCGCGTAGTAAGCGTCAGGCCACCGCTTTGCAGGACCGTATTCTGCGCCTGGGCAAAGACCAATTGCGATTCTTTCATCGGACAGGTTTAACCTAAGTAATGCGCTTCGCTGAGAGTCCGAATCTATCGTAAGTTTTGGTGTTGGGCACTGTGGCAAAACAACCGAATCTAGCATGGCATTTTTGCTGTGAGCGAGTGCGACATACCGCTCGACCATATATTGGAAAACTTTTCGATCAGGACGCAAATCGTTAAGCAACCCGTATCGCATTTCACCTTTCCAGCCAGTACGGTTCGGTATGCCCGCAAACCAAGGGATCAGTGCAGACTTCGCTGAATTAGGGAGGATGAAAGAGTGCGTATAGCCTTCTTGGGCTAGAGATTTACCTATTTTGCGTCGACCGAATAAATTAAACTCCCCGTGCCCCATAGGCATTTCTATGGCTCGGGATATCTCGGGCATACGTTCTAGGATGGGTTTACACCAGGCTGGAGCAAGTACGTCAATCGTGGCTTCCGGGTGCTGGATCTTCAATTCTGTGTACAGGCTTTGCGACATCACCATGTCGCCCACCCATGAAGGTCCAATAACCAAAATCTTCATATTGTTGCTCACCGATTTTTCTTCTAGTGCGATAGGATATCATCATTGAATCTTATCGCGAGATCATTTCTTACGGAAAGTATAGCGTCCAGATACCTTGCGCCATAACCCTAAGACATCCGTTCGCGGGAAGATAGCGATGCGACGAATTTGGGTTAAATCTTTATGGAATTCAACCGGACCACTGTTGGTGGCAACGGCGTATTGATAACCCACTTCTAACGCGATGTCTTTTGTTTTTTGGTTGTGATCGCCATAAGGGTAAGCAAAAGAGGTGAGAGGTTTGCCTATGATTGATTCCAGCTGAATCTTGTTTTCTAAGATTTCATATCGCTGCTCTTCAACGGAAAGTTGACTCAATTTGGGGTGCGTTAATGTGTGACCACCAATTTCAATGAACCCAGAATCTGCCATTGCCTTGATTTCGTCTTTGGTCATTAACTTGAACGGCTTATCTGGGTTTTCGTCTGCCTCTACATCCCAGCGATTGAAGGATTCTCCAGTGACCACATAGACGACAGCTTTGAATCCATATTTTTTTAAAAGTGGCAGCATCAGGTGGTAATTGTCTGAAAATCCATCATCGACAGTGATCATAACGTACCGTTTACCCGAAGCCAGTCTATCAATGGTTCGTCCCTTTGAGAGTTCCTCGAATGTGAGACTTTCGAAGCCCTTTCTTTTTAGCAGCTTTAGATGTTTCTCAAACATTTGGATATCAAGATACGGGCCACGCGTGCCTTTTTCTTCTTCGCTTTGAATAAAGCGATGGTACATGAGAACAGGCATCTCACTTTGGCGTGCCTGAACGTACGTTGTTTGGTACTCGTCTTCCAACTGGTCGACAACACGCTGAAGATCGTAGTTGGCTAAGATCGTTTCTTTTACGGCGACGTCACAATGAGTCTGGTTGATACCGAGCTTTATTTGATCGGTCAGCGCCGTAAAGTCGATGTCCAAAACCTTTGGTCCAATGTCACCAAAGTTAGTGGCCATAGCGTGGGGTAGGTTATCGCTTGTAACCAGACCAATTGAGATGGCCTCTCCAACGGCAAGGGTTGGTCGCCCACATAGCAACGATTCCATCGCGACTCTGCCAGCACCAATCACTAAGTCAGACTCTTTTAGCATCTTTGGTACGTCATTGGTGTAACCCGTAAAATTCACTTTATCTTTGAATGAGTCAAAGCGTTCGTCTGGCTCGGAACCAGAAACCACTCTAATGTCGTAAAGGTTGGAATCCAAACACTCAGATAGTAGTCGGTAACACAAATCACCTTTAGGTCCAGTTAATCGACCAATAACCGAGATGACAGGTTTGGTATTAGAGGGAGCACTCTGCCACGTAAAGTCGTCTGTTTCGATCCCATTGCGAGCGATCGTCAGCATGTCTTCCGGTACATCTAATTCTTCAATCAATTGCTTTTCAATTGCTTCGCATACAGGGAGGGCTTTGTTACCCATGGCATGAAAGCGTTTTCTTGAAGCGTGAACGGGCTGCCTACCGTGTACTGTTGTAATCATCGGTGTGTTGGTCAACTTACAGGCAATATGACAGCTCCAGCTGGAGGCTCTTGAATGCGCGTGTACTAACTGAATCTTGTATTTTCGAATGAGAAAGCAAAGGTATCCAACATGCCAGAAACGGCGTAATACACTGCGCTTATTAAAGCGCAGTTTAAAAAATTCACCCACATGCGGTTTGGTAAGAGTATCGGAGACATAAAATACGTTATGCCCCCTTTTTGATAGCTCGTTTCCTACGGTAGTCGCATAGACTTCGGCACCCGTCACCTCCAATTGTGACAGTGCCATTAGGATATTCATGCGTTTACAATTGCCATATATTCAGCGACACCTTCTGCCACCCTTTTAAACTCATGATCACAGCCTGCAGCGCGAAGATTAGACATGTCCGCTTGAGTGTATTCTTGGTAGGCGCCTTTCAAATGCTCAGGGAACGGAATCGTTTCAATTTCTCCTTTACCATGGAAAGCGATTACGGCTTTCGCCACTTCTTCAAAGGACTCTGCGTTGCCTGTACCAAGGTTGAAAATGCCGGATACCCCATTTTCTAAGAACCAAAGATTGACCGCTGCAACATCGCCAACATAAACAAAATCACGAATGAATTGCTCACTGCCTTCAAATAATTTTGGGTTTTCGCCTGCATTCATTTGATTATTTAGGTGGAAAGCAACGGACGCCATTGAGCCTTTGTGATCTTCACGAGGACCGTACACATTGAAATAGCGGAAGCCTGTTACTTGAGGCAGTGTTTCACCGTGTGCGGCCGCATCTTCCCAAACTTTGCGAACGTAATTATCGAATTGTTGTTTGGAGTAACCGTATACATTAAGGGCGCCTTCGTATTCTTTTTCTTCTTTGAAAACCGTAGTTTCGCCGTAAGTCGCAGCAGAAGAGGCATATAAGAAGGGGATTTCACGTTCTAAGCAGTAGTGAAGTAACTCTTTGGAATACTCATAGTTGTTGAGCATCATGTATTTGCCATCCCACTCAGTGGTGGCTGAGCAAGCGCCTTCATGAAATATCGCGTCAATAGGACCAAAGTTTTCACCCGACATGATTTGAACTAAAAAGTCATCACGATCCATGTAATCAGCGATATCAAGGTCAACGAGGTTTTTGAACTTTTTGCCGTTTTTTAAGTTATCTACAACTAGGATGTCGTTGATGCCTTGTTCGTTTAGGGCTTTGATAATGTTGCTGCCAATCATGCCAGCGCCGCCAGTTACAATGATCATGTTTTCACCAAGCTTTAAATTGAGTTGTTGCGAGTGTACCAAATAAGGCGCTAAAAAATACAGAGGCATAGCGCCTCTGTATTGTATTTTGTTCTTATTGATTTATACCTACGCTCCTCTATGGCTGAGGAACCGTATTCTTTCTTGTAAACCAAGGTGAGGCTGAATCTGTTAAGCTAAACAAGTCGTGTTCCTTATTGAGCTTTTGACCGCCGTCTCGAGTCAGAGGTTGCCAATCAAATTTCGCTCTATTGCGGCTTGGCTTTACTGTCATAACGTCGAATGGAATCGAGATATAAAACCCTTTGGTAAAGCTGCCTTCGCCAAATTCTTCTGAGGATAAATTGCTCAAGCTGGCGTAAGCGCCTACTATCACGCCACTTTTGAATTGCTTAGAGAAATCCCCACGAACACCCACATCCTGAGCGAGGTATTGACCAACATCAATCTTGAACAGAGTGTCATCCAGCCACGACCATTTTGGCATATAGTAACCCGAAACGAAGCCGGTATAGCCTTTGTCTAACACTTTGAATGAGCGACCATCTGCAGCACTGTATTGAGTTTCTTGCTGGTATACACCAAACCAACTATCGGGATCGCGCTGTGCAACAAGGTTGATGTCTGCACCAATAGCCCAGTTTTTTCCTCTTGGGCGATAAAGCCATTCCGTTCCCACACCAGCAAACATACTTTCTAGGTAACCTGCGTAAGTTTGTTGATAAATGCTGTCGCCGAAATTATCAAACCAAGTCAGTTGAAGCGTGTCCATTCTGACTGGGTTGTCGTGGAAATACATCCGACCCAATGATCGAACTCTAGGGGGAACCGTTGTGCCATCTGGTGGCACGATAAAGTTCAGTTCAGGGTAATTGTCGTATATATTGACTTGGATTGAGCTAGATGCTTGAAGCTGGTTTGTTAACCAATAACTGGCTTCACCACGAACACCGAGATTGAAAATATAAAACTCTTCGGGCTCTGCTATCGATTGACGTAGCGTTGGGGAAACGCCGTAATACAAGCGCTCTGAACCATCATGCACTTGTTGACCACGGACTTTAGTATCTTTACTGACGCTTGAGGCATCAGAAATATGTGGTTTGATGTAACTGACATTAGCAACGCGCTCGTATTCTTTTGCATCAATGTCGGCGGCTTCGGTTGCAATGTGCTGTTGCGTATTAATCACTTTATACGTGTTGATGGATTTGGGCAGTTGATTGCGCAAAACAGCAGCAGCGCGCTCGTGGGCGATCTCTGAGTCTCGATATTTAACTTGCTCACCAGAGATAATCACTGTCGTATCATCCACATGAATTTTAACACCCTCATAACCTGCGACCAGCGCAAGTTGTTTTTCGAGTGATTGCCAATCTACTTCATTGATATTTTCTGGCTGCTCATTGCTCGGGCGAGGTGTAGGTTCGTCACGCCATTGGGATGCCAGTTCATTGTAGTTGGTGCGAAGGCTGAACCCTGCAGAAACGGTATCTCCCCGTTCGTAGCTTAAGCGGAGATCAATATTTCGATGCGCGCGATAAATTAAGCCAACGTTTATGGGCGTGTGCTGAGTCATATCGACTTCGTAGAAATCCCCTGGTCGAAATCTTGTCGGGAAATCTTCAGAGTAATCATTGGTATCGTATTCCACTTTTAAGCGAAGTGGTTGATAGGGTGTTTGATATTCGACGCCACCATAGATGGCGGCAGGGCCTTTGAACCAGCGATGATAATCCACTTCGCCGCCAGTACCGCCAAAATCTTTTGGTCGCTCACAGAATTTGTCGTTGGCTTTGCAAAATGGATTGGTCACGTTGCCGTGCATGCCCATATAGCCCCAACCCATACCTAATGTGAAGTCAAATACACCGTAATCATTGGTGTAGAGCTTTTTGGATGCGGCGATGAACTCGCCATCAAACAAGCCAGTGCCGCCAAAGTCTCGGACACCCACAGCTACTTCCGGTAACCAACGGCTTTCTTCCAATAAACGGAATTTAAAATCGATGCCTTTATCCAGATAAGGGCTGTCCCCACTGAACTCTTGGGCACCCATCCGCTTGTTTGGCACGATCGCGTAGCGAATGGTCGCTTCGAACCATGGAAAAAGAGCGATTGATGCATTGTACATGCGATATTCATGGTTGATGTTTGCGCTTAAATTGAATTCTCCTTCCGGTGCCATTCTCCCTGTTGGCATCTTGATGAGACCAACACCGCCAAAGTCCATTTGGGATGGCGTGTAAGAGGCAGGTTGGAATACAGTGTCTGAAGACTCTGCGTTAGCGTAAAACGCAGCGAATAGAGAAAGGGTTAGCATTGATTGGCGAAACATCATTTATCCACCGCGTATCTAAGAAGTTGAGCTATGTCTTTGTTTGTTTCCGGAGTATTACTGGAACCAATGAATATCTTTGAGCCGGGGCTTACGTAATAGCGCTTTGGTTGCCAATAACCCAGCTTTGCATGAATGAGGTCACCATTGGCATGAATAATATAGGTTTGATCTAAATCGCCAAGCTCAGAGAGCTCAAGGTTATCTAAATAAGCGGTGATGTCTTGACCGTTTAATAACGGGGTATGAGTCGGATTTTTAACGTACCCTAAAATGCGAACTTGATTGCTTCGTGGGGAGACATAAAAATCATAGCGCCCAGAAAGCAAGGGGTTCAATTCGGGTTTTAGCCGAACGAGATCGTTATCTAGGCTTACCCATTCGCGACCAACGAAATGCATCGCTTTAAGTTGATTCAGAAGGTTTAGGCTTTGTTCAGAGTTCTCACGAGTGAGGCGTTTAAATATTGAATGTTTAAGGCTGTCAACTTTGGCTTGCTGCTTAGTACTCGCCAATACACCACCTTCAAAAAACAACGCTTCTTTACTTTGTGCTTGTGTGTCTGCTATGACCTGGGATAGCTGACTTGGCAACATATAATTTAGATTTAATTTTTGGTTGGGAAGGTGTACTGTCAGTTGATGTGATGACGCTAAGGTACTAAATACCAGTGTACAGGCAAGCAAGGTATTTAGTAGGGAGATAAGTAAAGTTCTCATAATAAGGCTACCTTGCTGGCGCAAACGTTTTCAATATGGTCATTTCGAATTTATTCATATTTGGACCGATATACTGAATCGATTTCATTGTTTCACCTGCATCGGTAATCCAGTAACTATTGGTAAAGGCTTCATTTAGCTCACCAAAATTGACGTGTTCATCAATTTTATTGGTTTCCAGCGTCCACTGGTTTGTGCTTATCGCTTCTCTTTTTATGAACGTTGAATTTACCGATGCACTAAATTGGTAGCGATTGTCAGGGGACCAATCATAAACAGCGCTCCATTGGCTATCTGTGATGATGCCCGTTGAGATACCTTTACCCGTAATATTGATGAGATTACTGCCGTCAAATCCTAGCGTTTTTACGATTCGACCTTGTTCCGTTGCTATCATAGACCCATCTGCAGACGCCCATTTTAGCTGAGTATTACCTGTTGTCGGATTTAAGTCAGCAAATGCTAATACCATGAATACTTGGCGACCGTCATTGATGCGCACATAGGTACTGGCGTACGGGAGGCTGGAAATTTCTTCTTGGCTAAGTGTGACATCATCAGAAGCTGAAAAGGCTTCGGATAAGCTGCTGCCCACATCGTTCATTTTCTGAGTACAGCCTAGTAAGAAAGAAACCACAGAAAGGTAAATCAATGTACGCAATGAAAAATTTGAAAGCACAGTCGTATGATCCTACAGATAAAAAATCGCCCTGAACCAGTCAGGGCGATTGCATAGCGATATCAGATTACTGAGATACAGACGTAGACGTTGTACCTGAATCTGCAACTGCAACTGCAACTACAGCAGCAGCAGCAACGCCACCAACGATTGCAGTTGTAGTACCTACTGCAGCACCAGTAGCGCCAGCGCCACCTGCAGCACCTCCACCTGAAGCGGCTGTTGAGCTGCTTTCGCCAGCAGCAAAAGCGTTACCTGCAGCACCTAGTGCAACCAGCATTGCTAGAGCGATATGTTTCATTATTTATCCTTACTTATTTACATCGATGTAATGAGGTGATGAAATTCTCCTCAAGGCTATTCTAGTGTACACACTCGGATAAAGTAAATAATCAGTATGCAGATCAGACCATATTTAACGAAGAAAGTTGAAATGCATTGTTTAATGTATGGTCTCATGAGGCACTAATCATTAAGCCATTGAATAATATATTCGGAGTATAGTGTGAAAACAAAAGTGAAAATAGTTCTAGGCGCTCTAGATCTGTTTAATGAGCATGGCGAACGAAATGTGACTACCAACCATATCGCAGAACACCTTTCCATGAGCCCTGGTAATCTCTATTACCACTTTCGCAACAAAGAGGAAATTGTTCGAGGTATTTTTAAGCTTTACGAGGAAGAGTTACTTTGCCAGTTTTCGCCAAGTATTGATTCGAAAGATGCAGTGAGCCTTTTTGAGCATTACATGAACAGCATTTTTGCTTTAATGTGGAGGTTCCGTTTTTTTTACTCCAATCTCCCTGACATTCTCGCTCGAGACCCAAAATTACATCGCGACTATTTATCTGTGCAAGAGCAGTTGCGTGCGAATTTGCTTTTGATATGCAACTCCTTCCAATCGTTAAATTTGATTAATATTGATGAGACGGAAAAGAGCGATCTGCTCACGACTGTTCATTTTATTGCGACAAACTGGTTTAGCTATCAAAGTGCCATAACCGCGCATGAAAAAGTCACAGAACAAGATGTCGCCAACGGGATAAGGCAAATGGTGAGTGTGATGAAGCCTCATGCTACGGTGGCAGGTAAAGATATTTTAAATCAATTCGTTAGGTGCTTGTAAATAAGTGGAAATTCTTAGGTGAATATGAGCGGTGGGCGCTCCTTTTACAACATTCCGTTGAAGGGTTTAATACAATATTTCTAATGCTGATTTATGAACTGTCATTCCATATCTAATTACTAAACAGTAAGTTACATTTTATTACCAATGGTATTCCATGTGGAACTATAGCTTGCTACTGGGCTTAGTTGTCATTTCCTAAATATATGACGCTTTTTTATCAGTTTACAGAGCTACTTCGTTGAGATTTGATTCTCGTTGTGGATAATGGTGTCGCAATAATAGGGCTTGACTGAAAAACAACAACATTAGCCCTAATTAAACACTCATTCGATAGATGAAAACGCAATGTGGCTATGCGTGTGCTAATGGGCGGTAGCGTGCTTAAACACCAAGCTTTGTTGCGTTAGGACAATCATTCCCGTGAATAAAACTCAGTTCAACTCTTTGTTTACCCCCTTTAAGCCAATTGGTTATTTAGTGGTATTTTTACCACTGAGCATGACTTCATTTTCTTCCTACGCTTCTCCTTGGCTTGAAGCTAAAGATCCCTTTTTACGTTCTGATGTAACGCTCCTTTCTGATGCTGGTTTGTTGCAGTCTTCAGTCAATCATTATCCTTTACGATGGGCCTCTATTGGCGATGATTTAGATAAATCGCATTATGAGAATGAAAGTCTTGCCCGAGCCAATGCACATGTGAGTTATGCTTTAAATTCAGCCAAGTATTCAAGGGGCAATCGTTCGGCTAAAGTTGTGATCGGAAACGAACCTTCTCCTTCCGTTGGTTTTGGGCAATTTAATCAAGATGAATGGGGTGCTTACGCATCTTATGAAGCATTGGAGAATAGCTTCGCTTTTCGAGTTTCAACAGGTTACGCAAAGCAAAATGGCGATGATCAGTTTGTTTGGGATGATAGCTACTTGTCTCTCAATGCTGGAGCCTGGTTGTTCTCTATTGGCAAGTTAGATAAATGGTGGGGGCAAGGTTGGCAACACAATCTGGTACTGGGCAGTTCTAGCTCGTCAACTGCGGATCTGAGTGCGAGTTATATCGGTAAAAATGCCTTTTTAGGTGGTTGGAGTGCAGAAGCGATTGTGGGCTTTGCTGATGATGCAAGTTTTGAACGGTTCAGTGTTTCACGGTTCACCTCCAAGCCTTTGGATTGGTTGGATCTAGGTGTTACTTATCAAACTTGGTTTGACGGAACAAAGATTAATAATGGGGATAAGCAGCTTGCTGTCGATGCGAAAGCCTCTTTGCCATCATTTGAGCATTTATACCATTCTATTTATGCAGAAATTGCTTCAACCCATGATATTGCTGAAGCTGGTGCTTATCTTTACGGTTGGACAGGTCAACTTGACGCATTTAGCCATACTTGGCGCTTAGTGCTTGAAAGGCAGGAGTCTACAGAAGCTAAAGAGAACGATAGTGCCCAAGGGTGGACAAATGGTATGTACCCTTCATCTCACGATGGGATATCTCGCAATACGTATTCACTAGACAAAAGCACATCCGCCTCTCTCTATCTTCAAATGGAAAATGACCACAAGCTTAGTGTTGTATTACAGGACTCGTATCAAGACCAAAATCGATACAAAAATACCAATGTCACTTATCAATTCCCTGCAGTGGCGGGAATGGTACACGCTGGTATTGGATACAGCCAACAGGCTGGGGATAAAACAGAAAACTCAACGTCTTTCTGGACCGGGTACGAGTTTCGATTCTAAATGATGAGTTTCGACCTCGAGTACCTCGCTTCGATTTTTACAATGACAACTATCTTTCTACAAGCGGTCAGCACCTAAATTTTCGCTGACACATAAAAGTGAAGTTAACCATGCACAACATCTTTAAGACTCCGTTTCTTGCGTTTTGCATCTCAGCATTGAGCGCCAATGCAATTGCAAATACACCAACACCCGCGCAAATGGCTCAGTTTAAGAGTTTACCTAAAGCGCAGCAGGAGCAGTTGGCACGCCAATACGGTATTGATTTAAGCGTACTCCAGAGCGCAGGACAGCCTAGTCAAGACATAGGCTCAAATAACTCTCAGGTGCCTGAGCGTACTCTTCCGATAAAAAATTCAGAAAATGGTGTGACAAGTTACGAAGAGCAAGATGGTCTTAAGCACTTCGGCTACGACGTATTGTTAGGTGAACCTCAAGGGTTTACGCCTACGGACACACTACCAGTTCCATTAGATTATGTTATGGAGCCGGGCGATGAGATTAAAGTTCAGCTTTACGGTAAGACCAACCAAGAGTATCAATTAAAATTAGATCGAGAGGGAAAGGTATACTTCCCTGAATTCGGGCCATTGACTGTAGCAGGGCAGACTTTCTCTCAAGTACGTACGCAAGTAACGCAACTTGTTGAGCAAAAAGTGCTAGGCGTTGATGTGGCTGTCACTATGGGTAACATGCGCACAATGCAAGTTTATATTGTGGGTGAAACCAATCAGCCCGGTGCGTACAACGTGAATGGATTGACCACGATAACTCAAGCACTTGTTGCGAGTGGCGGGGTTAAAGAGTCGGGCAGCCTCCGTAAGATACAGCTTAAGCGGAAAGGCGAAACAGTCGCGACTCTCGATCTTTATGATCTTCTTATTAGCGGAAACACCTCTTCTGATGTACGTTTACTTGCAGGTGATACGTTGTTTATTCCAGCTAAATCATCGAGTATTGAAATCGACGGTGAAGTACTTCGCCCTGCTATTTATGAGCTTGGTGGTGCAACAACATTATCAGATGTGATTAAGCTTGCTGGTGGTGTTTTACCTCAAGGGTATTTATCGAAAATTAATGTTCGACGCCAGACATCTCAAGGGCAAGAGCAATTTACTTTGGACTTAACGAAGGCTTCTGGTCGTGATTTTTCTATAAAATCAGGCGACAAAATAGAAATTGCACCTTCTTCCAGTAACCTAAAAGGGGCAGTCGCAGTACGTGGTGAAGTAATTCGCCAAGGTGCATTGAGCTACCGAAAAGGCATGCGCGTGTCTGATGTGATCAGCTCCGCTAACGATGATCTTAAACTGAATGCTGATTTGACTTATGCATTGATTGTACGAGAAGTGAATGCCAACCGTGATATTGAAGTGATTCAGTTTAACTTAGGGCAAGTGCTAAAAAATCGCCGTTCTACTGAGAATATCAAATTAAAAGAACGTGATCAGATCTTTGTGTTTGATAATGGGCTTGAACTGGACTACTGGTATGGCGAGCAAAAGAATCAAAAAGTAGAAAGTAAAGAGAAGCTTACTGAAAAACACCAGGAATTGGTTGATGAAGAAACAGGCGCAGTTGTACTGAATGAGCAAGTGAATGAAATTGCTGTTCAAGATGTTGATACAGTAGCCAAAGCAGATAACATCAAGCAATCTAGCCGCGAACAATTACTTAACCCTATTATTGAGCGCTTAAAAGCCCAGTCAAGCTTCAAAAAGCCTGCGAAGTTGGTGGAAGTCTCGGGTGCAGTCAAGTTCCCTGGGACTTACCCGCTGCCTGCGGGCGAAACGTTGGAGAAAATCATAGAAGCTGCAGGTGGTTTAAGTGAGCGAGCTTACCTCACTCAAGCTGAGATAACGCGTAGCCAAAGAGTGGGGGAAAGCTTTGAGTCACGCCATATTCCGTTTTCTTTGCGTGATGCACTCAATGGTGATTCTAACTTAGAACTTCAAGCTCAAGATCATGTAGTTATTAAAACTCAACCAAACTGGCAGCAAGATATGGTGATTGAGCTACAAGGCGAAGTCGTTTTCCCAGGGAAATACACTTTTCAACGTGGCGAAACATTGAGTGATGTGATTAACCGAGCAGGTGGGTTAACAGAATATGCCTATGCAAAAGGTGCAGTATTTAGCCGTGTCAGGCTTAAGCGACAGGAGCAAGAGCGCTTACGATTATTGAATATGCAGCTCAAGCAAGAAATTGGCAATCTAGCACTGAGACGCCAAAATTCCGCTGCGACTTACACTACGCCTCCAGTTCAGGCAATGGAAATTGCAGAAGAGCTCTCTAAAACAGAGGCTGTTGGTCGTTTGGTGATTAACTTGCCTGAAGCTATGGACGAAGACCCAATCTCGGACCTTATGCTAGAAAAAGGCGACAAGCTTTATATTCCAGCCAAAAACCCAACCATTAGCGTTATGGGGGAGGTTCAATACTCGTCTAACCATACATTCCGCCCTGATATGACAGTGGAAGAGTATTTAGAGTCGGCTGGTGGTACGAAAAAACAAGCGGACACAGACCGTATTTATATTGTAAGAGCGGACGGTTCCGTAATGCTGCCAAATAATTCTTTCTGGTTTAGCCGCAAAGACAAGCCACTGGCACCAGGTGACACCATTATTGTACCGATTGATACGGATTACCTAGATGGTTTAAGCACACTCACATCTGCAACGCAGATCCTGTACCAAATCGGTGTTGCTTGGAAAGCTATTTCAGACTAATCAAACGATTAAAACTTTTCTCAAAATATGCATCTGGAGCGTGATTAATTTCGCGCTCTCTTTTTAGGTAACACTATGAATCAACAATTGCCGCCAAACCAACCGTACCCACCTTACTATCCTCAGCCTCCAGCTACAGAAAATGACGAAATTGATTTAAGAGAACTCTTTTCAGCACTGTGGAAAGGGAAGTGGGTAATTATTCTGACTACTCTTATATTTGCTGCTAGTTCAGCGTTTTATGCGTTGAGTCTACCAAATATCTACAAATCAGATGCTCTTCTCGCTCCAGCGGAAACTTCTAACGGTGGTGGTCTATCCAAAATGGCCGGTCAGCTTGGCGGATTGGCTTCTTTAGCGGGAGTAAGTCTTGGTAGCGGTGAAGCATCACAAACGGATTTAGCTGTACAGGTCATGAAGTCTCGCCAATTTGTAGAAGCATTTATTAATAAGCATAACTTACTAGTTCCTCTTATGGCTGTGAAAGAATGGGATCTTGTGGGCAACGAACTTGTCATAGATGAAGAGTATTACAATCCAGCAACAGAGGAATGGCTACGTGAGCCGAAAGGTTTACGTGGCGCTAAACCTACGGCACAAGAAGCATTTAGTAAATTTAACAAGGAAGTTTTCAGCGTAAGTCAAAACAAAGAAAGTGGTTTATATACTATATCTGTTAAGCATTTCTCACCTTATATTGCACAGCAGTGGGTTAATTGGTTGTTGGAAGATATTAACCAAGTCATGCGGGAACGAACGATCGCGGAAACATCTCAAAATCTAATCTACTTGAACACTCAGTTAGAGAAAACTTCCTTAGCAGATATGCAAAGCACTTTTTATAAGCTTATTGAAGAGCAGACTAAGAGCTTAATGCTGGCTGAAGTGCAACAGGAATTTATCTTTAAGGTTGTTGACCCTGCTGTAGTGCCAGAGCTAAAAGACGGACCAAAACGCGCACTAATTTGTGTATTAGGTGCATTGCTTGGTGGCATGCTGGGTGTTGTTATTGTGTTAGTGCGTGTTGCAGGGAAAAATCATGAACATGCCCATTTTAAAAGGGATTGAGGTAGGTTGAGTTCGCATTTTTTGCCTCTCGCTAGAGAGCGGTATCACAGGTCACCCTTTTTCCTAACGATCGAGTTGAAGATCATTTTCAGTGTTTTTTAATACCTCCCTATGAAAATTTGGAGGTCAACCAATGAGTCATTCTTACCCATTTATGCATTTCGATAACATCAAAGATTATCGCCAACAAGGAAAGGTCGAGCACAAGTTAACAGATATCATTTTGTTAACAATATGTGCCGTTCTTTCAGGTCAAGATGATTGGAAAGCGATTCAATTGTTTGGAGAAGCCCGTATAGATTTCTTAAAAACACTAGGCGATTTTCGTCATGGCGTTCCGCCGGCTTCGATAATATCTCGAGTGAGGGGAATGGTCAGTGCACCTCGTTTGCAAAAGAGTTTTATAGAGTGGATAGAAGCCTGCTGTGAAGTGACAAAAGGTGAAGTAGTCGCGATTGATGGTAAGACAGTACGAGGCTCTTATGACAATTCTCAAGGGTTAGGTGCTATCCATATGGTTAATGCTTTTGCGACGGAAAATGGTGTGAGTCTTGGTCAACATAAAGTCTACGAGAAATCGAATGAGATCACCGCAATCCCAGACTTACTAGAGCTGCTGAACGTTGCAGGCTGTTTAGTGAGCATAGACGCGATGGGGTGTCAAAAGAAGATAGCCCAAAAGATAGTGAATAAGAGCGCGGACTATTTATTGTCGGTCTGTAGTGGTACGTTGAATTTGGCCACCTGATTAGAGGTGTTAAGATGCACCTCATAGCATGACAGGTAAAACTATGACCAAGCGTACCAGACGCACTTTCAG